>JABFXK010000121.1 GCA_013361785.1 Sphingomonas sp. | reverse complement strand
GACGCTCTTCCGATCTAGCGCCGAACTTGAACGCGTTGATCATGCCCGCGAAGTTCGTGTCGACTTCCTCGCGCGTGTAACCGGCGATCTCGAACGCCTTGTACATGATATCGGGGCGGTGATTGCGGATGGCACCGCTGCTCAGCTCCACGCCGTTGCAGACGATGTCGTACTGCCAGGCGAGGATGTCGAGCGGGTCCTTCGTCTCGAGCGCTTCGAGGCCGCCCTGCGGCATCGAGAAGGGATTGTGGCTGAAGTCGATCTTCTGCCGCTCCTCGTCATATTCGTACATCGGGAAATCGACGATCCAGCAGAAGCGGAACGCGTTTTCCTCGATAAGGCCGAGCTGCTCGCCGACGCGGGTACGCGCCGCGCCTGCCAGCTTGGCCGCGTCGGCTTCCTTGCCGGCAGCGAAGAAGATGCCGTCGTCGGGTCGGAGCCCCATCGAGTCCGCGATCCGGTTCATGCCCTCCTCGCCATGATTCTTGGCGATCGGGCCGCCCCATTCGCCACCCTTACGCGTGGCATAGCCGAGACCGGCGAAACCTTCGCTCCGCGCCCATTCGTTCAGGTCGTCGAAGAACTTGCGGCTCTTCTCCGCGGTGGCGGGAGCGGGAATTGCCCGAACGACGCCGCCCTTCTCGACAATGCCCGCAAAGAGGCCGAAGCCGGAGCCTTTGAAATGCTCCGACACATCGGTGATCAGGAGCGGATTTCTGAGATCGGGTTTGTCGGTCCCGTATTTGAGCAGAGCTTCCTTGTAAGCGATGCGTGGATATTCGCCGGCAGGCGTCACGGTCCTGCCGTTCGCGAACTCCTCGAACACGCCCGAAAGAACAGGCTCGATGGCGGCAAAGACGTCCTCCTGCGTGACGAAGCTCATCTCGAAGTCGAGCTGGTAGAATTCGCCGGGGCTGCGGTCGGCGCGCGCGTCCTCGTCCCGGAAGCAGGGGGCGATCTGGAAGTAGCGGTCGAAGCCCGCGACCATGATCAGCTGCTTGAACATCTGCGGCGCCTGCGGGAGCGCGTAGAACTTGCCTGGATGAACCCGGCTCGGGACCAGATAATCGCGAGCACCCTCGGGCGAGCTGGCGGTGAGGATGGGCGTCTGAAATTCCATGAAGCCCTGGTCGATCATCCTCCGGCGGATCGAGTTAATCACCGCGGACCGCAGGACGATGTTCGAGTGCACCTGCTCGCGGCGGAGATCGAGATATCGGTACTTAAGCCGGATCTCCTCCGGATAGTCGGCTTCGGTCGCGACCGGCATCGGCAGCTCGGCGGCTTCCGACTGCACGGTCACCTCACGCGCCCTCACCTCGATTTCGCCCGTGGCGAGGTTCGGATTCACCGTCTCGGCCGACCGGGCGACGACGTTGCCCTCGACCGTGACAACAGACTCAACGCGGAGCCGGTCGAGCGTCTTGAACGCCGGAGATTCTGAGTCGGCGACGACCTGAGTCAGCCCGTAATGATCGCGCAGGTCGACGAACAGCAGATGACCGTGGTCGCGCTTGCGATGGACCCAACCCGAAAGGCGGACCGTTGTGCCGACGTCGCTGGGACGCAGCTCGGCGCAGGTATGGGTACGGTAAGCGTGCATGCGAAACGTCGGCTCTCTGCTTCGAAGATGGCTGGAAAAGCGCGCGCCGCGCTTCACGTCCCACTCACTTTTTGTCAACCCGCGAGGGCGGGGCTATGGCCCCTGCCAGACTCATGCGTATCCATCCACTGATTACCAAATCCGAAGACCTCCAGGCCCTCGTCGAACGACTTTCAGAGCAGCCGTTCATCGCCGTGGACACCGAGTTCATGCGCGAGAACACCTACTGGCCCGACCTGTGCCTGATCCAGGTCGCGAGCAGCGAGGAAGCTGCGGCCGTCGATCCCAAAGCCGAGGGAATCGATCTCAAGCCATTGCTCGACCTGTTCGTGGAGAATGAGGACGTGCTGAAGGTCTTCCATGCCGGCGGCCAGGACCTCGAGATCATCCATAATCTCTCCGGCAAGGTTCCTCACCCTTTGTTCGATACCCAGATCGCTGCGATGGCGCTCGGGCACGGCGAGCAGATCGGCTATTCAAACCTGGTCGAGAGCCTCCTCGGGCATAGCCTCGACAAGGGCGCGCGGTTCACAGACTGGAGCCGCCGGCCCCTCGACTAGCGGCAAATCGATTATGCGATCGCCGACGTGACCCACCGGGCGACCGTTTTTCCGCGCATGGTCGAAAAGCTAAAGAAGACCGGCCGCGGCGCCGGGCTCGACGAGGAGATGGAGCGCCTCGCCGATCCGTCGAGCTTCGCCTTCCCACCCGAAGACGCGTGGAAACGGCTCAAGTTGCCGAGCCGCAATACCGCCGTGCTCGGCCGACTGAAGGCACTCGCCGCATGGCGCGAGAAGGAGGCGCGTTCGAAGAACTTGCCGCGGGGCCGGATCATCAAGGACGACACGCTGAACGAGATCGTCCTCCATCCGCCTAAGACCCAGGACGGTCTTGGCGGCGTGCGCGGATTATCGGCGGGGTGGAAGACCAACGACATCGGGAGCCGGCTGATGGCAGCAATCGAATCGGCAAAGCCGCTGAGCGCCGAGGAGCTGCCGGACCGGGAGCCGAGGCGTCCGGGGCTTACCAAGGACGCGGCTCTGGTCAGCGATCTCCTCAAGCTCCTGCTCAAGATCAGGGCGAAGGAATCTGGAGTGGCGGCGCGGTTGATCGCCCGATCCGACGATCTCGAGGCGCTCGCCGCCGGCGTCCGCAAGAACCTCAACATCCTCAACGGATGGCGATACGAGCAGTTCGGCAAGGACGCGCTCGATCTGGTCGAGGGCCGGCTCGCCTTCGCCATAGAAAACGGAAAGCTCAAGATGAGCAGGGTCCATGAAAAGGAGACGGTGGATGCGTAAGTTCTTTCTGCTCGCTCCCGCGATGCTTGCGGCCTGCGCCACAGCGACGATGGCCGCCTCGTACCCGCCGGTTCACGGCGTAACGCCGGGGCATAGCTGCACGACAGCCCGGACCCAGCGATTCATCGGCCGGACGCGGTCGCAGGCGGTCCGCACTGCAATCATGCGCGCGTCGAACGCCGCACTCCTTCGCTGGGCGCCCCCGGGCGTGATGCTGACGATGGACTATCGCTCCGATCGCGTGACGGTGCACCTCAATTCGGCGAACAGGATCACCAGCATCAAGTGCGGCTAGGCCGCTAGGCCGCTTCGCCAATCATTCTCGCTTCGGCCAGCGCTCGACGCACCGTCGGCAGCGATAGCCGCGCACGCTCTGCAATTGCGAACCTGTCGACCGCTTCGACTGCCCGTTCGGCCGTCCAGTAATCGCGGTGCAGCCGGTCGCTCATGAACCGCAGCGCATCACCCGGGATATGCAAGCCTCGATCAGCGAAGTGCAGCTGGATGAGCGCGGCGAATAGTTCGTCGTCGGGGAGGTTGATCCGCACAACAGGAGTGATCGCCAGACGTGTCTTCAGGTCCGGCAACGCGGGCGACCAGGCAGGCGGAAGATCCTCCGCGACCATGATCAGGGGCCGGCCGCTGTCCTGCGCGTGGTTCCAGGCATGGAACAGCTCGGTCTCCTCGCGTTGCTGCGCATCGTCAAAGAGGCGCCCACCGACTCGCTCGACAAAGCTGCGCGCGAGGAGTGAACGGCCAGAACGGCGCGGCCCTGTCACAATCGTCGCCTT
>JABFXK010000234.1 GCA_013361785.1 Sphingomonas sp. | reverse complement strand
AGCCGCGAGGCGGACATCGTCATCGCCAACCACGCGCTGGTGATGGTGAACGCCGCGCGCGAGCGCGAGGACGCGCCGGGGCGGATCCTGTTCGACGAGGGGCATCACCTGTTCGACGCCGCTGACTCGACCTTCGCGGTGACCTTCGGCGGTCAGGAGGCGATCGAGCTCCGGCGCTGGATCGTCGGACCGGAGGGACGCTCGCGCGGGCGTCGCCGCGGCCTTGCCGCGCGGCTGATGGACGTCGCCTCATATGACGACGAAGGCGCGCAGGCGCTCGAAGCCGCGATCGATGCAGCGAAGGCGCTGCCGTCGGACGGGTGGCTTCAGCGGCTGATCGAGGGCGCGCCGTTCGGGGCCATCGAGGCGCTGCTGAGCGAAGTGCGCGGTGTCGTCTATGCGCGCTCGAAGGCGCAGGAGGCGGGGTACGGGCTTGAAACCGAGCTGGCTGAGCCCGACGGTGCATTGGTGTCCGCGGCAGCTGCGGCGATGCAGACGCTCGAAGCGCTTCAGAAGCCGCTTGCGGCACTTGCACGCCGGCTGGAAGCGGTGCTCGAGGACGCGCCAGACTGGCTCGACAGCCAGGCGCGGGCACGAGTCGAAGGCGCGATCCGTGGCCTCTCCTGGCGCCGCGAGACGCTTGCCGCTTGGATCGCCTTGCTCGCGCGGATCGGCGGCGAAGCGGATCCGGAGTTCGTCGACTGGCTCGCCGTCGAGCGAAGCGATGGCCGCGAGCTCGACGTGGCAATCCATCGCCGCTGGCTCGACCCGACCAAGCCGCTCGCCGGCGCGGTGATGGCGCCCGCCGACGGCGTGCTCGTCACCTCGGCGACGCTTCGGGCCGGCGAGGACTGGCCCGCGGCCGAAGCCCGCACCGGCGCTGCCCATTTGCCGCTCCCGGCGCAGCATTTCGAAGCCGAGAGCCCGTTCGATTATTGCGGCTGCTCGGAAGTGCTGATCGTGACCGATATCCGCCAAGGCGACATTCCCGCACTCGCCGGCGCCTATGCGCGGCTGATCGAGGCGGCGAAGGGCGGGACGCTCGGCCTGTTCACGGCGATTCAGCGCTTGAAAGCGGTGCATGCGCGCATTGCCGACCGGCTCGCGCGAACCGGCCTGCCGTTGCTTGCCCAGCATGTCGATCCGATCGATGCGGGCACTCTGGTCGACATTTTCCGCGACGATCCGCGCGCCTCGCTGCTCGGCACCGATGCGCTTCGCGACGGCGTCGACGTGCCCGGCGAATCGCTGCGCCTGGTGGTGATGGAGCGGGTGCCTTGGCCTCGGCCGACGGTGCTCCACGCGGCGCGGCGGATGGCGGGCGGCGGAAGCGCCTACGACGATCGAGTGGTCAGGGCGCGGCTTGCGCAGGCATTCGGGCGCTTGATCCGGCGGCAGGGCGATTGCGGGCTGTTCGTGATCCTCTCCGCGGCCATGCCGTCGCGTTTGCTCAAGGCTTTCCCCCAAGGTGTTCCGGTGAACCGTGTGCCGTTGGATGAAGCGATCTTGAGGGTCGAGCAGCGGCTCGCCCCGACGGTCTCAGTGCGGGAGTTCGCTTAGCGCTCGAGCGCGTCGGCGAGGCGGTTGCGCAGTGCGATCAGGCGGAAGACGTCGACTCCGATCGGCTCTTCATGCGTCGGCATGTCCTCAGCAGGGGGAGCGGGCCCCACAGCGGGAGCTGGTTCCTCAGGCGCAGCTGCAAGCTCTGGTGCATGCCTGTCACGCAGCAGCTTCTGGACCCCGCGGACGGTATAGCCCTCCTCATTGAGGAGTCGGTTGATGCGCCGCACGAGATCTACGTCGGCGGGACGATAGTAGCGGCGGTTGCCGGCGCGCTGCATCGGCTTCAGCTGCGAAAAGCGCGTCTCCCAGTAACGCAGGATGTGCTGGGGGACGCTGAGCTGGTGGGACAACTCACCGATGGTCAGGAGAGCGCCGGGCTCCTTATCAGCCGGCACCTAAGAGTCAGCCTTTCGCGATCCGGTCGCGCATGATCTGACTGGCGCGGAAGGTCATCACGCGCCGCGGCGCGATCGGCACCTCGACACCGGTCTTGGGATAGCGCCCGCTGCGCTGACCCTTGTCGCGCAGGATGAAGGTGCCGAAGCCGGATACCTTCACGTTCTGCCCTTCGGAAAGCGCATGGCACATGTGATGAAGCACGCGCTCGACGACGCCCGCCGATTCCGCGCGCGAGAGGCCGAGTCGGCGATGAACCACATCGGCGAGATCGGCGCGAGTGAGCGTGCCGTTCGCTTCCATGTCATTGTTGATTCGCGCGATCCCGAGATCGGCCATGATTATCTCCCCGAGTGGACGGCGTGCCCCCGCCGCATCAATTACACTTTCGTAACGGAATTTCGTGCCGTCGGCAATTCGACTCTTCGCCGAATATTCCAATTTTTTCAATACCTGAGCGCTGCCGCCCCCCAAGTAAAGCCACCGCCCATCGCTTCCAGCACAACCACGTCGCCCCGCTTGATTCGGCCGTCCTTCACGGCTGTATCGAAGGCGAGCGGGACCGAGGCCGCCGAAGTGTTCGCATGTCGGTCAACGGTCATCACGATCTTTTCTGCCGGAAGACCCAATTTCTTCGCCGTAGCGTCGAGAATGCGGGCATTTGCCTGGTGCGGCACGACCCAGTCGATGTCGCCGGTATTCAGTCCCGCAGCCACAAGCACTTCGTTGAGCACGTCCGCGAGGTTCACGACGGCGTGCCTGAACACTTCCCGACCTTTCATCCTCAACTTGCCGACGGTGCCGGTGGTCGACGGGCCGCCGTCGACGAACAGTAGATCGTTGTGGCGGCCATCGGCGTGAAGCCTCGTCGCCAGGACACCGCTTTCACTCTCTTCGGCGCTCAGCACCAGCGCTCCGGCGCCGTCGCCGAAGAGCACGCAGGTCGCCCGGTCCTCCCAGTCGAGGATACGGCTGAAGGTTTCGGCGCCGATGACCAGCGCCTTTTGCGCATTGCCAGATCGAAGCATCGAATCGGCTACCGACAAGGCATAAAGAAAGCCGGTGCAAACCGCGTGCACGTCGAAGGCGATGCAGTCCTTGATCCCGAGAGCCGCCTGAACCTTGGTCGCCGACGAGGGGAAGGTCTGATCGGGAGTTGCCGTCGCGAGCACGATCAGGTCGATGTCCGTCGCCTCGACGCCAGCGTGCTCGATCGCCCGCCGGGCAGCGCCGACGGCGAGGCTCGCGGTGGTCTCGCCTTCGGCGGCGACATAGCGGCTTCGGATTCCAGTGCGCTCGACGATCCATTCATCGGTCGTATCGACGCTTTGCGCGAGCTCCTCATTGGTGATCCGCCGCTTCGGAAGCGCGCTCCCGGTGCCGAGGACGATCGAACGCCTCATATCGCGGTTCCGTTGGCGAATGCGTGAGCGCGGAAATTGTCGAGGTCCTCGCCGATTCGGCGCGTGATGTCGTTGCGGACCATGCTGGCCGCTACCCGGATCGCATTGGCGACACCCTTCGGACTAGCCGCGCCGTGGCTTTTCACGACGAGGCCGTTGAGGCCGAGGAAGACGGCGCCGTTGTGGTTGTTGGGGTCGAGGTGGACCTTGAGCAGGTTGAGCGCCGGCTGCGAGAGCGCGAACCCAGCCTTCGACCGCAGCGAGCTCTTGAACGCCCGGCGCAGCAGGTCGGTCACGAAACGCGCGGTTCCCTCGGCGGTCTTCAGCGCGATATTGCCCGAAAAGCCGTCGGTCACGACGACATCGACCTGCCCGCGCGACAGCTGGTCGCCCTCGGTGAATCCGTCGAAGCGGAACGGGAGATAATCCGCTTCACGAAGCAGCGCCGCGGCGTCCTTGAGCTCGCCGGTGCCCTTCAATTCCTCGGTGCCGATGTTGAGCAGCTTGACCCGAGGTCGCGCGATGCCGAGCACACAGCGCGCGTAGGCTGCGCCCATGACCGCGAACTGCACGAGATTTTGCGCGTCGCATTCGGTGTTGGCGCCGAGATCAAGCATGATCACGTCGTTCTCGCCGAGCGTGGGAAGCAAGGCTGCGAGCGCAGGCCGGTCGATCCCGGGCATGGTCCGGAGCGCGAGCTTGGACATGGCCATCAGAGCGCCGGTGTTGCCGCCCGACAGAGCCGCGTCGGCCTTTTCCTCTTTGACCGCGTTGATCGCCATGCCCATCGAGGTCGTGCGGGCGCGGCGGATCGCCTGGCTCGGCTTCTCGCGCGGATCGATCGCCTCGGGCGAATGAGTGACGGCGACGCGGTCGCTCAGTCCCTTGTGCTCCTCGATCTCGTCGAGGACTCGCGGCTCGTCGCCATAGAAGGTGAAGCGCAGCGACGGGTCCTTGCGAAGCGCTCGAGCGGCGCCGGCGATCATCGCCGAGACGCCGCTGTCGCCTCCCATGGCGTCGATCGCGATCCGTGGCCCGTCAGTCATTGGGCCGTTGCGGCTCAGGCCTCGGTCGAAACGACTTCGCGGCCGTTATAATGACCGCATGCGGGGCACATGTTGTGCGGCAGCTTCAATTCGCCGCAGTTCGGGCATTCCTGGAACTTGGTCGCCTTCAGCGCATGATGGCTGCGGCGCATGTTCCGCTTCGACGGCGAGGTTTTTCTCTTGGGGACAGCCATTGCGGCACCTTCAACTCAAGTGGCATCAATAAAAATTGCGACGATCTGCGCCTCATCGGCGGGGCAGACCCCGCGGCGGCGGCCGGATCGTCGCGAACCGCCGCCCCTATAGCGAAACCGGCTCCTGTTGCAAGGGAGGAGGCGCGGGCAGACCGGCCATCAGGCGCTTGCGGCTCACGCCTGCGGCTCACGAAAGCGGGCGATGTGATCGCCGACGAATGGATTGGTGCGCCGCTCGTGGCCGAAGGTGGACATCGGTCCATGGCCCGGAACGAATGCTGTCTCGTCGCCCATCGGCCACAGCTTGCGCGTGATCGATTCGATCAGCTGTTCCTGATCGCCGAGCGGGAAATCCCACCGGCCCACCGACCCTTTGAACAGCACGTCGCCGACGAGCGCCACGTCCGATTCTGGCTGATGGAACACCACGTGGCCCGGCGTGTGACCGGGGCAGTGGCTCACGTCGAATGTGAGCTCGCCCACCGTCACCTGGTCGCCGTCGTTGAGCCAGCGCGATGGCTCAAAGGTGCGGCCGACGATTCCATATCTTGCGCCATCCGACGCGAGTTTCTCGATCCAGAACCGGTCCTGTTCATGCGGACCTTCGATCGGCACCTCCAATTCCTCGGCGAAGATTCCGGCGCCGCCGCAATGATCGATATGGCCGTGTGTGAGCAGGATCTTCTCGATCGCGACTCCAGCTTGGCTTGCCGCGGCCTTGAGCCGCGGCAGGTCGCCGCCCGGATCGACGAACGCGCCGCGCATGGTCGCCGTGCACCACAGTAACGTGCAATTCTGCTGGAGCGGAGTGACGGGTATGATCGCTGCCCGGAGCGGCGGCTCTGCCGCGCTCATCTCAAATGACCATGCGGAGGTTCGCTCATCTCCAGACGTCGTTCGGGTCGATCGGCTGAAGCCTCGCAGTCGCTGGCGGCTCGCTCTTCATCGATGCCGCGACGGCTTCGGCCTTGCGAAGCACACGAAGCAGGTTGCCGCCCGCGAGTTTTGACAGATTCTCGTCCGACCAGCCGCGGCGGATCAGCTCGGCGAACAGGAGGGGGTAGCCGGTGACGCTGTTCATACCCGGCGGCGCTCCGTCGAAGGGGATTCCGTCGAGGTCGCAGCCGAGCCCGACATGGTCGTAGCCGGCGACCTTCACGATATGCTCGATATGGTCGGCGATGATCCCGACGCCGGTGGTCGGCGCAGGGTGCGCGTGCTCCCATTCGGCGAGCTTGGCTTTTCGGACGGCGGGCTGGCCGGTGTAGAGGGTGGCGAGGAGCGCTTCCTCGGCCGAATGGTTAGCGTCCCACTGGCGGTACGGCTCCCACAAATGGCCGAGGTAGAAATTGACCATCACCACCCCGCCGTTTGCGGGGAGCCGCTGCAGGATGTCATCGGGCACGTTGCGCGGGTGATCGGCGAGTGCACGCGCGTCGCTGTGGGAGAAGATCACCGGCGCCTTGCTGACGTCGAGCGCATCGCGCATGGTCTCGGGCGAGACGTGGCTCAGGTCGACGAGCATTCCGAGCCGGTTCATCTCGTCGATGACGGTGCGGCCGAAGTCATTGATCCCGTGATATTTCGGATCGTCGGTGGCGCTGTCGGCGAACTCGTTGTTCTTGAAATGGGTCAGGGTCATGTAGCGCGCACCCAAATCGTAGAATTGGCGAAGCGCGGCGAGGCTTCCGCCGATCTGGTGCCCGCCCTCGACTCCGATTAGCGACGCGACCTTCCCCGCCTTGTGGATGCGCACGATGTCGTCGGCGGTCCGGGCGAGCTCGAGATCGTTCGGATAGGCTTTGACGAATCGCTTGACGATGTCGATCTGTTCGAGCGTGTCGCGGATCGCATGATCGCCGGTCACCTCGGACGGAATATAGACCGACCAGAACTGCCCTCCCACATGGCCCTGATGGAGCCGCTCCATGTCGGTCATCAGCGGGTGACCGGGGCGTTTGTCGGTGCCGCTAGAGAGTCCGTCGACGCTCATGCCGTAATTCTCGCGCAGCTGCTCGGCGAGATCGTTGTGCCCGTCAATGAGCGGCGTCGATTTTAGGATGCGGTCGATCCGCGCCTGGACCTTCGGATCGATCGACTGGGCGGCTGCGAGCCCCGGCACCATCGACAGCGCTGCGGCAATCAGGAGCAAATGTCTCATGCTTAGGGTTTAGGAACAGCCGCCGGTGTGCGCAATCGCGGGGGGCTTGCGCATTGCTGCGGTAGCCGCGAAGCATAAGGGCGAATGGCGCCGTCCTCCGATCTTGAAGTCAGAATGGATTTCGACCCTGACGAGGGCATTCCCGATCTCGAAGACCATCTCGACGGGCTCAAGCGCAACGCGGACAGGCAGGGTTTTAAGTTCGACCGCCACGCGGCGCGTAACGAGCTGCAGGCGGCGACGTTCGGCAAGACCCGGCGCTCGGTCGCGCGGCTGCTGCTCAGCCCGACCGGAGCGATGGCGATAGAGGTGCGGCCGCTCTAGGCGGCGAGCGGGAAGCGCAGGAGCCGGTCGGAGACGGGCACGAGCGCCGCGGCATCTGCGCCGACCGACCGCAGGATTTCAGGATGGTGCGCGTCGAGGCCGCCGGTGAGCGAGCCGAACGCCGGCATGATGATCTTCGTGGGCGACACGACGAAGCAGCGGCGGGAGATGCGCCGGCCGTTCACATTGACCCGAAGCTTGGGATGATAGTGACCCGAGATTTCGGGTAGCGGCTCGCCCGGAAAGGCCTCGTGCCGATAGACGATGCCGCCCATCTCCACCGCCGGCTCGATCACGCCGCCGCAATGGTCGATGCCACGCGCGTCGTGGTTGCCGATGATCCAGATCCACGCGACTTTGTCCATCAGCTCCTGCAGCAGCGCACGCGCATTGCCGGCCAGCCGCTCGCATCCGAAATTGTCGTGAAAGCTGTCGCCGAGGCAGAAGACGTGGCTCGGCCGGATGCGCTCCAGCTCCTCGGCGAGCGCGGTCAGAGTCGCGTGCGAATCATAGGGCGGGAGGAACTGGCCGAGCCGGGCGAACCAGCTCGCCTTTTCGAGGTGCAGGTCGGCGACGAACAGCGACGTCTGTTCCGGCCTGTAGAGCGCACCGGAGCTCGTCGCGAAGAAGGTTTCGCCTGCGAACGAAAAGGGAACCATGCGGCCGGTCTAACGCCAGCCGAAAGCGCAGGCTAGATGATAACCGTACTTGGCTGTCCCCCAGACAGCCTGCGCGTCTCTACTATTCGTAGTCGCCGCCCGACGGGCTCGGACGCGGCGGAGCGGCGGCGGTCAGGCGAAGCGCCTCCGCGGCTTCGCTCAGCGACGCCAGCTCTTCGGTCTCGTCTTCCTCGTCGATCCGGACCTTCTGCAGGTTGCTGACAACCGCTTCCTCGAGATCCCGCGGCTTCACCGTCACTTCGGCGATTTCGCGCAGCGCAACGACGGGATTCTTGTCACGGTCGCGGTCGATCGTCAGGTCCGCGCCGCCGGAAATCTGCCGCGCGCGCTGCGCCGCGAGCAGGACCAGATCGAACCTGTTCGGGATCTTGTCGACACAATCTTCAACCGTAACGCGCGCCATTCGTCGCTCCGCAAAGCTATTCCACGAGCAAATCGCTCTCGCCGGAATATGGGATGTCAGGAAGGGCGCGCCAATAGCTTGCGGCAGTTGCGAAAGTCAATGAAAACCGGCCGATGGCCGACCAAGCCGCCCCGCCCGCGATCCCAGCGCGAATCACGGCCGAGATCGCCGGCAACCGGCTCGAGCTGATCGAGAGCGGAGTCGAGCGGTTCAACCTGCTGCTCGAGCTCATCGCCGGCGCCCAGTCGTCGATCAAGATGCTCATGTACATGTTCAATCCCGACAAGGACGGCGACGCGGTCCGCAATGCGCTAACCGAGGCGGCGGGTCGCGGAGTCGACGTCAAGCTGCTGATCGACGGGTTCGGCTCGGCTGCCACTCCGCAGTTTTTCGCAGACCTCGGCGAGGCCGGGGGTCAGTATTGCGTTTTCAACCCGAGCTGGGGCCGTCGCTATCTGCTCCGCAACCACCAGAAGCTGATCGTCATCGACGAGAAGACAGTGCTGATCGGCGGCGCGAACATCGACGCGACCTATCTCGAAGATCGCGGCGCGAAGCGCTGGCGTGACCTCTGGTTGCGCCTTGATGGACCGGAAGCGGGGCTTCCGGCGCGATATTTCGATACTCTGTTCCGATGGTCGAAGCGGCCCCACTCGAGGCTCAGCTCGCTGCGGCGAATGGTCGCCGAATTTAATGAGTGGCGGGGACCGCTGCAGTGGAAGTTCAGCGGGCCATTGAGCGTTCGCAACAGCTGGTGGCGGAGCATCGGGCGCGACATGAAGACTGCGCACCGCCTCGACATGGTTTTCGCTTACTTCGCTCCGCCGGGCGCGATGCTTCGCCGTATCGGGCGGATCGGCCGCCGAGGACGCGCGCGCATTATCAACGCGGCCAAGTCCGACAACAACACGACCATCGCCGCAGCCCGCCACAGCTACAGCCGGCTCATCCGCCGACATGTCGAAATCTACGAATATGAGCCGGTGAAGCTGCACACCAAGCTCGCGATCGTCGACGACGTGGTCCACATCGGCTCGTCGAACTTCGATTACCGCAGCTTCTACATCAACCTGGAAGTGATGCTTCGGATCAAGGACGCGGCGTTTGCAGAAGCGATGCGCGCCTGGTTCGAGCGGGAGCTGAAGGACTGCCGCTGGATCACGCCTGAGCTGCACGCCCGCCGGGCGAGCCTGTGGCGGCGTATTAAATGGGCAGCTTCACACTTCCTGGTGAACGTCATCGATTATACGGTGACTCGGCGGCTGAACTTCCGCGCTTGAGGTCAGGCGTCTGGCTCGCCCTTATAGGCCCAGAACAAGGTCGCCGGCGGCACATTCACCCACTCGAAGCCGCGTTTGATCGGATCGAAGTGCGGCTTGATGAAATCGAGCACCTTCGGGCTAAATTGATAGACGAGGAAGGCGCCGCCAGGCCGGATCACCTTCGCGGTCGCTTCGGCGATATCCTCGCCGACCCCTGCGGGCAGAGTCGAGAACGGCAGGCCCGACAGCACATAGTCCGCCGAACCGAGACCCTGATCGGCGAGGATCTTCTCAACGTCGGCCGCCGAGCCGTTGACGGTGACCAGCCGCGGATCGTCAATCGAATCGCGAAGATAGCGGGTGAAGTCGGAATTGGTGTCGATCGTCACTAACGTCGACTCAGGCCCGAGATGGTCGAGCACGGGCCGGGTGAAGGTGCCGACTCCGGGCCCATATTCGACGAATAGCCTGGTATTCGCCCAATCGACGGGAGCGAGCATCTTCTCGATCAGCACCCGGCTCGATGGAATGATCGAGCCGACCATCACCGGATTCTTCAGGAACCCGCGCAGGAATTGCCACTGGGGGCTCGGGCTGCGTCGGTCGCGGCGGCGCTGCAGGCGGCGTGAGCCCTTCAGCGTGCGCGCGGGTGAGGTCGACATGGATACTCCGTCGGCAAGGAAGGGCGGAGCGTTGGCAAATGCTCCGCCGCTTGGCAAGTTTTCAACGCGACAAGGGCCACAACGCCGAACCTGTCTCTGCGAACCGCGCCGTTTCCACGACGAAGGGACTTCGAACGGCGCGCCTCAGCCTTTGCCGCCCTCGCGCGGGTGGAGCATTCCGGGAAGGACGAAGCCGATCCCGCCAAGCGGGCGCGTTGCATCGCTCTTCAAGGTTTCCTGGATGCGCGAATATTCCTCGAGCATTTCGGGCGTCACCGAAGCGCGGGTTTCGGCCAGGGCGACTTCGAAATCGGCCATCGTGACATTGCCAGTGTCCAGGCCCCGGCGAAGCGCCGTAAGGCCGGCGCGGCGCACCAGGTCCTCGAGGTCGGCGCCGGTGAAGCGATCGGTACGCTGAGCGATCTTCTCGAGGTCGACGTCGTCGGCAAGGGGCATGCCTTCGGTGTGGATCGCAAGGATGCGCCGTCGGCCGGCGGTGTCCGGCACTCCGACATAGATCAGCTCGTCGAATCGCCCCGGACGCAGCAGCGCCGGGTCGATCAAGGTCGGCCGATTAGTCGCGCCGATGACGACGACGTTCTGCAACTCCTCGAGCCCGTCCATTTCCGCGAGGATCGTGTTTACGACACGTTCGGTGACCTGCGGCTCGCCGAGGCCGCCACCGCGCGCGGGCACGAGGCTGTCGAGCTCGTCGATGAAGATGATCGTCGGCGCAACCTGGCGCGCGCGGTTGAACAGGCGGGCGATCTGCTGCTCGCTTTCGCCATACCATTTGCTGAGCAGGTCGGACGACTTGGTGGCGATGAAATTCGCCTCGCTTTCGCGCGCCGCGGCCTTGGCCAGGAGCGTCTTGCCGGTGCCCGGCGGCCCGTAGAGCAGGAACCCCTTCGCCGGCCGGATGCCCAGACGGCGGAACGCGTCAGGATGTTTGAGCGGGAGCTCGACACCTTCCTTCAGCCGGTCGCGCGCTTCGTCCAGGCCGCCGATGTCGTCCCAGCGGATTTGCGGCGCTTCCACCATGACCTCGCGCATCGCCGAGGGCTGGACCCGCTTCAGCGCATTGTCGAAGTCCCTGAGCTCGACGGAAAGCTGGTCGAGGATCTCGGTC
Organism: Sphingomonas sp.; assembly: GCA_013361785.1. Taxonomy (GTDB): domain Bacteria; phylum Pseudomonadota; class Alphaproteobacteria; order Sphingomonadales; family Sphingomonadaceae; genus Sphingomicrobium. Next base: position 2,342 of record JABFXK010000234.1, on the reverse strand, counting down.
GGGATCACCGGGTCGGCGAGATTGATCCGCGGCATGATCCGGCGGACCGCCTCGAGCGCCGCCTCGCGCGTCAGCGCGGCAATGTCCGCGCCGACGAAGCCGTAGGTGCGACGGGCAAGGTCGTCGAGGTTGACGTCCGGCGCCAGCGGCATGCCGCGGGTGTGGATCCCCAGGATCTCGCGCCGTCCAGGCTCGTCGGGGACTCCAACGATGATCTCGCGATCGAACCGGCCGGGCCGCCGAAGCGCCTCGTCGATCGCCTCCGGACGGTTGGTCGCGGCGATAACGACCGTGTTCTGTCGCGGTTCGATCCCGTCGAGCAGGGTCAGCAGCTGCGCCACGAGCCGCTTCTCCGCCTCGCCGGTGACCTGACCTCGCTTGGGTGCGATCGAGTCGATCTCGTCGATGAAGATGATCGACGGCGCGGCCTGGCCCGCCTGCTCGAAAATCTCGCGCAGCCGCCGCTCGCTCTCGCCGTAGGCCGAGCCCATGATCTCCGGCCCGTTGATCAGGAAGAATTTCGCAGCGCTCTCGTTGGCGACGGCGCGGGCGAGCAGGGTCTTGCCGGTTCCGGGCGGTCCGTGAAGCAGCACGCCCTTGGGCGGGTCGACTCCCAGACGCTGGAACAGCTCGGGGTGCCGCAAGGGAAGCTCGACCATTTCGCGAAGCGCGTCGATCGTGTCGCGCATCCCGCCGAGGTCGTCATAGGTGACGTCGGCGCGGCGCTGACCGTCCGCCGCGCCGGTAAACTCTGGCAGCAGCTCGACGGTGGTCTTGCCATCAATGTGGACGATGCCCTTCGGAGCCGCGGATACGACGACCAGCCGCAGCTCCTGAAGCGCGAAGGCGGGCGCATTCAGCATCTGCCTGATGTGCTCGGGCATGTCAGCGTTCACGCGCTGGTGACCGGTCGTCGAGACCACGTCGCCTTCCACCAGCGGCCGCCCAGCGAAGGTGCGCTTCAATGCGTCAGCGGACCCCTGGAGACGCACGTTGGGCTGAGCGGGCGCGAACACGACTCGCGTCGCGGGCTTCGAGGCGGCCTTGCTGACCTGGACGAAATCGCCCGAGCCGACGCCGGCATTGGCGCGCTGAAGGCCGTCGAGCCTGATGATGTCTATGCCTTCGTCCTCCCCATAGGGGCGGATTGCGCGAGCGGCGGTCGTGCGCTTGCCGACGATTTCGATCACGTCACCGTCGCTGAGGCTGAGATCGTCCATCAGCTTGTCGGGCACTCGGGCAAACCCCCGACCGCTGTCGGCTGGTGGAAGACTCGCGACCTGGACCTTGCGCGATTTTACCCGGTCGATCGTGTCGGCTTCAGGCATCGTCTCTCCTGTGGCGGGCCCATCCCGACTGTGCAACGGCGGGGAGGTCGCGCGGGTTCAGTTTCCTAATCAATATTTGATAGATCCGGCGATTTTGCGAACCACCGAGCGCGGCGCAAAGCGCGTGCTCACAGCGCCGAGCTTGTTGATCCATCCCGCGACCACCACCGCCCGGTTGGAGTCGAGGCCGTTGAGACCGGTTTCCACCACCTCGGCGGCGTTCATCGCCACCCTGTCGAACAACCCGTTGCCGCCGAAGCCCGCGACATCGCCGAACTCCGTCCGCGTGGGGCCGGGGCACAAGCAGCTGACCTTGATTCCGTGCGGCTTCAGCTCCTCGTGCAGCGCCTCGCTCAGCGAGAGCACGAAGGATTTCGTGGCGAAATAGACGGCCATCTTCGGACCGGGCTGAAATGCTGCGGTCGAGGCGACGTTGAGGATCGCCCCGGACTTGCGCTCGATCATCGTCGGAGCGACGGCGCGGCAGAGTTCGGTTAGCGCGCCGACGTTGAGGTCGATCATCTGCCGCTCGCGCTTCGCGTCGAGCTCGGCGAAGCGGCCGATCAGCCCGAAACCGGCATTGTTGACGAGAAGGTCGACCGTCTCGCCGTTCGCCTCGATGTCCGCCATCAGCTTGGCTGCCGCATTGCTCTTCGAAAGATCGATCGAGACCGCTCGCGCATTGCCGAGCTCCTTCGCGAGCTCCTCCAGCCGCTCCTTGCGCCGCGCGGCGAGGACGAGACGGTGACCGCGCTTCGACAGCTGGCGCGCGAACTCGACTCCGAGCCCCGCCGAAGCGCCGGTGACGAGCGCGACTTTCTTCACTCGCCGGCCTTGGTCACCGTCGCCTTTGTAATCCGCCCCGGCTCGCGCGGCGGCTCGCCCTTGGGCAGCGCGTCGACATGCTCCATGCCGCTCTCGACCTGCCCCCACACGGTGTACTGGCCGTCGAGGAAGCGCGCGTCGTCGAAGCAGATGAAGAACTGGCTGTTGGCGCTGTCCGGATCCGGCGTG
>JABFXK010000221.1 GCA_013361785.1 Sphingomonas sp. | reverse complement strand
GGCAAGAAGTTCGACGTGAGGGTGCCCTGGTTCACCGAGCTTCTGAGCGAGATCGGCCAGGCCTGAGCTCTGTCCACAGAATACAGCGGCCGCCCCTAGACCGCTGAATCGCGGACTCTTACCTTTCCAGCAGTGACCGCTGCACTCAACATCGAACGATCCGTGACCGGCCAGCCGTGGCGGTGGCGGCGGCCGCCAGACGACAGCCTCGGCATGGACGCGCTGGTCGACGAATTGCTGCTCGCCCGCGGCGTTGCGCGCGAGGACCTCGCCCGCCACCGCGACCCCAAGCTCCGCGACTTCCTGCCCGACCCGAGCTGCTTTGCCGACATGGACAAGGGCGCCAAGCGGCTCGCCGATGCGGTTCAGTCGGGCGAGACCATCGCCATCTTCGGCGACTATGACGTGGACGGGGCGACCAGCGCCGCGCTTCTGACGCTCCTGCTCCGGCGGCTCAACGCAGAGCCCATCGTCTATATCCCCGACCGGCTGATGGAGGGCTATGGTCCGTCGGGCAAAGCGCTGGTCGAGCTGAAGGCGCGCGGAGCGAGCGTCGCGATCTGCGTCGATTGCGGCGCCCAGGCGTTCGATGCGCTCGAGGAGGCGCGCGCGGCCGGGCTCGATGTGATCGTCGTCGATCACCACCAATGCGCGAGCCTGCTTCCCGTCGCCTTTGCGCTGATCAACCCGAACCGCCTTGACGAGAGCCAGGACGGCGCCGCGCACGGCCACCTCGCCGCCGTCGGCATGGCCTTCCTGCTCGGCGTCGCCCTGATCCGCGAGCTTCGCGGCCGGGGTGCATTCGAGGCACTTGCCGAGCCGAAGATGCTCGATCTCCTGGACCTCGTCGCACTCGGCACCGTCGCCGACGTCGCGCGGCTCAAGAGCCTCAATCGGGCCTTTGTCACGCAGGGCCTTCGCGTCATGGCCGCACGCCAGAATATCGGGCTCTCCGCGCTTGCCGAAGCCGCGCGGCTGGTGAAGCCTCCGAGCTGCCGCGACCTCGGCTTCGCGCTCGGACCGCGAATCAACGCCGGTGGGCGCGTCGGCAAGTCGGACCTCGGAGTCCGCCTCCTCACCTGCACCGATCCTGAGGAGGCCCGTACCATCGCCGCCGAGCTCGACCGCTTGAACGAGGAGCGCCGGGCGATCGAGATGCTCGTCTGCGAGCAGGCCGAAGCCCAGGCGCGGGAGCAGGCGGAGTCGCCGGTGATCACGGTCATGAGCGGCGGCTGGCACCAGGGCGTGATCGGAATCGTCGCAGGGCGCCTGAAAGAACGCTTCGGCCGCCCCACGATTGTGATCGCCGAATGCGAGGATCGCACAGGCAAGGGCTCGGGGCGGTCGATCTCCGGAGTCGATCTTGGTGCGGCGGTGCTTGCCGCGAAGGACAGCGGGCTGCTCATCGCGGGCGGCGGCCACGCGATGGCGGCGGGCCTGACGCTTCCCGCCGGCGGGCTCGAGCTGTTCCGGAACTTCATCAACGAGCGGCTCGCCGCCGATGTCGAGAAATCGCGTGCCGACAAGGCGTTGCTGCTCGACGCCCTGCTCGCGGCAGGCGGTGTCGCGGGCGCGTTGTGCGACGCGCTCGACGCCGCGGGCCCGTACGGCGCCGGCTGGCCGAGTCCCCGCGTCGCCGCCGGTCCCGTGCGCCTGCTCAAGACTGGGATCGTCGGCGATGGCCATGTCCGGGGGATTGCCGCGGGAGAGGACGGCAAGAGCTTCAAGTGGATCGCCTTCCGGAGCGCGGCGTCCGAGCTTGGCCAGGCCCTTCTCTCGTCTCCGCCAGACGCACGCTGGTGGCTCGCCGGCTCGATCAAGCGCGATGAATGGAACGGCGGCGACGCGGCCGAGATGCACCTCGAAGACGCCGCTCTTGCTTGACCCTCTGCGCCCCCTCGCCTAACCGGCAGCCGCTTTCCGGTCCCATCGTCTAGCGGTCTAGGACGTCGCCCTTTCACGGCGAAAACACGGGTTCGAGTCCCGTTGGGATCACCAAAAATCGACCGTCCGCATGACGTTGGTCAACTCCCGAGCGGATCGGAACTCGACTCTGTTGGCGTTCGTCTAACCAGCAAGAATGAAGCGGGGCTCGTGACCACAAGCGGCTGGCACATCGGAGCAAAGCAGCGGCGGCTGCTCGTCGCTCTCCTCGCGTTGCCGGTCTCGGCCTGCAATCGCGGGATCCTTGCCCCTGTCGGTCCGGTCGGTGGCGCCGAGAAGATGATCCTGATCAACTCGACCGCGATCATGCTCGCGATCATCATCCCGACGATCATAGCGACGATCGGCATCGCCTGGTGGTTCCGCGCCGGCAACCGGCGTGCCGTTTATCGCCCGAATTGGGAATATTCGGGAGCGATCGAGCTCGTCGTCTGGTCGATTCCTGCCCTGACGATCATCCTCCTGGGCGGAATCGCCTGGATCGGAAGCCACGACCTCGACCCGGCAAAGCCGCTCCCGTCGACGAAGCCGCCGGTCCATGTCGACGTCGTCTCGCTCGATTGGAAATGGCTGTTCATCTACCCCGACCAGGGGATTGCGACGGTCAACCAGCTGGTCGTCCCCGCGGGCACGCCGCTGAGCCTACGGCTGACCTCCGGCACTGTGTGGAACGCCTTCTTCGTCCCGCAGATGGGAACCATGATCTACACCATGCCGCGCATGGCGACGCGGCTTAATCTCCAGGCCGACAAGCCCGGAGTCTACGAAGGCGTGTCGGCGCAATTCAGCGGCGACGGTTTCCCCGGCATGCGTTTTGCGGTCCATGCGGTCCCGCCCGCGCAGTTCGCCGCGTGGGCCGCCTCGGCGCATTCCGGGCCCGCGCTCGATGCGCAGAGCTTCGAGCAGCTCCAGAAACCGAGCAGCTATGTGAAGCCGTTCACCTACGGAAGCGCGGACCCGAAGCTGTTCGACTACATCATTGCCGATCGGCCGCTGCCGCCGATCTCGCCCAAGACCACACCACCGGCGCAACATGTTTCGCCGCAGCCGCCAGCAGGGAAAAACAATGTTCGGTAGGCTGACCTGGGATGCGATTCCGTTCACTCAGCCGGTCCCGCTGATCACCTCGATCGTTGTCCTCATCACAATCGCCGCGGTGCTCGCCTGGATCAGCTACAACAAGTGGTGGCCCTATCTGTGGAACGAGTGGATCACCTCCACGGACCACAAGCGTATCGGCGTCATGTACATCGTTCTCGCGCTGGTGATGCTGGTTCGCGGCTTTGCCGATGCGCTGATGATGCGCGCGCAGCAGACCGTCGCGGTTGGTGCATCGCAGGGATATCTTCCGCCCGAGCATTACGACCAGATCTTCTCCGCCCACGGCACGATCATGATCTTCTTCATGGCGATGCCGTTCATCATCGGCCTGATCAACTTCGTCGTGCCGCTGCAGCTCGGGGTGCGCGACGTCGCCTTTCCGACAATGAACAACGTCAGCTTCTGGCTGACCGCGTCGGGCGCGTTGCTTGTGAACCTTAGCCTGTTCATCGGCGAGTTCGCGCGCACCGGCTGGCTCGCCTTCCCGCCGCTTAGCGAGAAGCAATTCTCGCCGGGCGTGGGCGTCGATTACTATCTCGTCGCGCTTCAGATATCCGGCGTGGGGACGGTGCTGACGGGGATGAACTTCGTCACCACCATCCTCAAGATCCGCGCTCCGGGCATGAGCTACATGCGCATGCCGATCTTTACCTGGACCGCGCTCGCCTCGAGCCTCCTGATCCT
>JABFXK010000282.1 GCA_013361785.1 Sphingomonas sp. | reverse complement strand
TGGTGGTGCCGTCGCCGGCGATGTCATTGGTCTTCGAGGCCACTTCGCGCACCATCTGCGCGCCCATGTTCTCGAACTTGTCCTTGAGCTCGATCTCCTTGGCGACGGTGACGCCGTCCTTGGTGATGCGCGGAGCGCCGAAGCTCTTGTCGATGACGACGTTACGACCCTTGGGGCCGAGCGTCACACGGACGGCGTCAGCGAGGATGTCGACGCCCTTCAGGATGCGCTCGCGCGCATCGCGGCTGAATTTCACGTCTTTGGCTGCCATTTGGCTACCCTTTCAGTTTGAATGTTCCGAATGTTCACGCTCGTGAGCGTGATTGCGAGGTCAGCCGACGATCCCGAGGATGTCGCTTTCCTTCATGATGATCAGGTCCTCACCGTCGATCTTCACCTCGGTGCCGGACCATTTGCCGAACAGGATCTTGTCGCCGGCCTTGACGTCGAGCGGAGTCACCTTGCCCTCTTCGGACTTGGCGCCTCCGCCAACGGCGACGACTTCGCCCTCCTGCGGCTTTTCTTTCGCCGTATCCGGGATGATGATCCCGCCGGCGGTCTTCTCGTCAGCCTCGACTCGGCGGACGAGGACGCGGTCATGAAGCGGCCTGAAACCCATGGGTCGTAACCCCCTCTTCTCTTTCTTAGTTGAACATTGCCGTGGCACTCCCGTCATGAGAGTGCCAGCGATGGCGCGCATATGGTTGTGCCGCGTTCATCCGTCAACGCCCGCCTGCGCGTATTTTTCGGCCTGTAACGGTTACGAGTGCTGAAGGCGTGTCAGGCCGAGGCCCTTCCGCATAAGCCAACGCGCCAGCATCAGCGCGGCGACCGATGCGAGGCCGGCGGCAAGGCCGATCCAGATGCCGAGCCCTTTCCAGTCCGCGGCAAAGGCGAGCCAGCTGCCGATTCCGAGGCCCACGAGCCAGTAGCCGACCAGCGCGAACAGCAGCGGCCAGCGCGTGTCGTGAAGCCCGCGGAGCATGCCCGCGCCGATCACCTGCGCCCCGTCGACCAGCTGGAACGCGGCGGCCACTCGAAGGAAACCAACCGCGAGCGCGATCGTCACGGCATTCTGCGGCACATCGACAAGAAACAGGGTCACGAGGCGACGCGGAATGCTCCACATTACAAGCGCCATTGTCCCCATGAACGCGACCCCGATGATCCACGCCGTCCAGCCGGCGCGCGCGATCCCCACTTCATCGCGCCGGCCGAGCGCGAGCCCCACACGGACCGTCGCTGCCTGGCCGAGGCCCAGCGGGACCATGAAGGTCAGCGCCGCGAGCTGGAGCGCGACCGCATGAGCCGCAACCGCTGGTGCACCGATCCAGCCCATGAAGTAAGCGGCTAGTGCGAACACGCCCATTTCGAGGGCCATGGTGGCCCCAATGGGCCAGCCGAGGCGGACTAGCGCCATCGTCCTCTGCCGATCGAAGCGCCACCAGTGGCCGAACAGATGAAAGCGCCGGAATTGGCGTTCCGACACGGTCACCAGCACCAGCGCTCCGCACAGGATGAACCAGGTCAGCGTGCTGCCGAGGCCCCCGCCGGGAAGTCCGAGCGCCGGTAGACCGAAATGGCCGAAGATCAGCGACCAGCTGAGGAGACCATTGAGAGCAATCCCTCCGAGGCTGAGCCACAGCACCACGCGCGGGCGCTCGAGTGCCGAGACGAAGTTCCTGAGCAGCTGGAAGAGCAGCCAGGGCGCCGTGCACCACATGTACGCGCGCATGAACGTCTGGCCCTGGCGCGCGAGCTCGGGCGCCTCACCGAACGCGCGCATCAGCGCACCGATGTGCCACAGCAGGAGCCAGTAAGGCGGAAGCATGATGGCGACGAGCCACAGGCCCGCGCGGAAGGTGCGGCGAACGTCGCGCACGGCATTGAACCGCTGCCCAAGCGCGGTCGCCATCATCGGTGACGAAGCGGTGACAAGGCCCAGCATGAGCAGGTTGAAGGTGAAAGTCAGGTTGAGCGCGAGCGTCGCGGCGGCGAGCTGGCTCGCGCCGAGGCGGCCCATCAGCAGCACATCAGTCGCCTGAATCGCCTGCTGCGTGAGATTGGCCAGGATCAGCGGCCAGGCGAGCGCGAGCGTCGAGCGAAGCTCACCGAGCCATTCACGGCTGCGCTCATCCGTCGAGATGGCCTGCGCTTTCATCAACTCGTCATTGCGGTGAGCGAAGCTGCGAAGCAATCCGCCGGCAGGGTCGCAATGGCGAGGCATCTGCGCTAGCGCCGGCGCCGAATAGTCAAAGGTCTTCGCGATGAAGTTCGTGCGCGCAATCTGGAAGTTGCTGGTCGGGATCAAGGACGCGCTGGTCCTCCTCTTGATGCTTCTGTTCTTCGGCGGTCTTTACAGCGCACTTTCCGCGCGGCCGGCGCCGGTGCGGAGCGGCGTGCTCGACGTCAGCCTCAGCGGCAGCGTCGTCGAGCAACCGGCACGCGCGCGCTGGTCGGACGTGGCGAGCGGGAACCGCCTCGGCGAGTATCGCCTGCGCGACCTCGTCCAGGCGCTCGACAAAGCGCGCGACGATGGCCGCGTGAAAGTCGTCGCGCTCGACCTCTCTGGCTTCACAGGCGGCGGTCACACCGCGATCGGCGACCTGGCGGACGCCGTTCGGAGCGTCCGCGCCGCTGGCAAGCCGGTGATCGCTTATGGCGTCGGTTATACCGATTCGAGCTATGAGCTCGCCTCGGCGGCATCCGAGATCTGGCTGAACCCTCTCGGCGCGGTGCTCCTCGCCGGTCCGGGCGGAAGCAATCTCTACTACAAGGGACTGCTCGATAAACTCGGCGTGACCGCGAACGTCTATCGCGTCGGGACGTACAAGTCCGCGGTCGAGCCGTTCATCCGCAATGACATGTCGCCAGAGGCGAAGCAGAATTACCTCGCGCTCGACCAGGCCGAGCTCGACAACTGGCGCCAGGCGGTCAAGCAGGCGCGGCCAAAGGCGAATGTCGACCTGTTTCTTTCGAACACCAACGCCGCGATCGCTGCGGCCGGCGGCGACATGGCCAAGGCGGCGCTGTCCAACGGCCTTGTCGACCGGATCGGCAGCCGGCGCGAATTTGAGCAGCGACTCGCCCAGCTCGGCGGGAAGGACGACAAGGACGAGGGCGGCTTCGCCCGGATCAGGCTGTCGTCCTACATTTACGACTCTGTCGAGCAGAACCCGAAGGGGCCGATCGGAATCGTGACGATCGCGGGCGACATCATCGACGGCGATGCCGGTCCGGGTACAGCCGGCGGCGACACGATCGCGAAAGAGATCCAACAGGGCATCCGCGACGGTATCAAGGCGCTCGTCGTTCGCGTCGATAGCCCCGGCGGCTCCGTGCTCGCTTCCGAGCGCATCCGGCAAGCGGAGCTCGAAGCGAAGGCGAAGGGAATCCCCGTCGTGGTGTCCATGGGGAGCGTCGCAGCCTCGGGGGGCTATTGGGTCTCGACTCCGGCGGATTTCATCTACGCCGAGCCGTCGACGATCACCGGGTCGATCGGCGTGTTCGGGATCATCCCAAGCTTCCAGGGAACGCTGCAGAAGCTCGGAGTCGGGGCCGACGGTGTGAAGACCACTCCGCTTTCCGGCGAGCCCGACCTGTTCAAGGGACCCTCGCCGCAAGCCAGCCAGCTGATCCAGGCCGGCGTCAATTCGATGTACGCGCGCTTCCTCCAGGTGGTCGCGACGGCACGGCACAAGACTCCCCAGCAGGTCGACCAGATCGCCCAGGGCCGCGTGTGGGACGGCGGCACCGCGCACCAGCTCGGGCTGGTCGACAGCTTTGGGACGATCAACGATGCAGTCGCGAAGGCAGCGCAGCTCGCAGGACTCGGGAACGAGCGTCACGTCCGCTACCTCGAACCGCCGGTGAGCTTCCGCCAGCAGCTGATCGAGACTCTCGCTTCGGAAGGCGACGACAATGGCGCGATGTCCGAAGATGCGTTCGCGTCGCTTTCGCAAGGGCCGCAACAGCAGCTCGCGGCGATGCTGAAGCAGGTTCGCTCGATTCTCGGCGGCGCGAGCATCCAGGCGCGCTGCCTCGAATGTCCCGCGGTCGAGCCGGCGCGGCTCGGCAAGACCGATCTCAGCCTGTTCGGCATGATCAAGGACTGGCTGCTCTGACGCGGTGAACATCTCGCCGCCCGCGGCGGGCCGTTCTGATATATTTCGCCGCCGCAGTGACGGCGATCAGATTTGCCACAGCAAGCGACGCGGACGCGATCGCATCCATTTATCGGCCGTACGTCGAAGGCACCCGGGTCAGCTTCGAGGAACAGGCCCCCGACGCCGCTGAAGTCGCCGCGCGGATGCAAAGTCCACTCCACCCATGGCTCGTCGTGGAGGAGGACGGCCGCGTCCTGGGCTATGCCAGCAGCTCGCCCTATCACCGCAGACCGGCATATCGCTGGACGGTCGAGACGAGCATCTACCTCGCGGCGGCGGCGCAGGGGCGCGGCATTGGCCGTCAGCTGCTGTCAACGCTCGTCGAGCTGCTGACGCACCAGAACTATGTCACGGCGATTGCTGCCATTGCCCTTCCCAACCCGGTCAGCATTGCGCTTCACTCACGGCTCGGGTTCGTCGCGGCAGGCACATATCGCGGCGTCGGATTCAAGCTTCACGAATGGACCGACGTGAGCCTGTGGCAGCGCGACCTCGCCCCGCGCACGGCCGAGCCGCGGGAGCCGCGACCGCCCGCTATGATAGACTTTCCGCGACGCGATTGAGCGCCGCTGCCGGCTGGTCGATGATCTCCCCGTGCGACGGGATGATGCGGACAAGGTCCGGGATCGCCGCCCACTCGCGCATCTGCGCCGCGAGCTCCTTCTTGTCCTTCACGAACAGCCATTTGACCTCGCGCGCCATTCGCGCGCCGTGAACGCCGAAGCCGAACAGGCGAGCCATGATGTTCGCGCCCAGCCCCTTGGGGTGCCGGACATTGGAGATGATGTCGTTGAGGATCAGCGTGGTTCGACCGTGGCGGCGGACGATAAGTGCAGATTCGGCTTCGGCCATTCCTGGGACAATGTTGAAGTGAACGCCGGTATCGCCGAGCACGTCCGTGGTCGCATCGACGGCGACTGCTTGCTCGACTCTCGACTTCGCCCCTGGCGGGCAGACCACCTTCGTTTCCGGATAACGCTCCTTCCAGATGCGCGAATCCAGGCGATGAAAGCCGTTGGGCACGATCGTGAACGCCGGGGTCCCGAGCTTTTCAACGTCGCGCATCGCGGCTTCGTGCAGTGCGACAGGGCTGAACACCACCGTCCGGCCACCGCTTAACGTGACCACAGTCATGCGGCGCGGAAACCTGCCTAGCGGCATCTGGATTTCGCCCTGGACGCTGACGATGCCGCGGTCGATCAGTTCGACAGGCCCGTGAGGATAGACTTTCCAGCGAGTGTGAAACTTGGGCATGCCAAGGCCGAACGCCTCAGATGTGGATCGGCTTCCCAGTCACCGCCATCGCCGCTTCCTTGAGCGCCTCTTCGTGCGTCGGATGGGCATGGCAGGTGTAGGCGATATCCTCCGACGTGGCGCCGAACTCCATCGCGAGCGCCGCTTCGCCGATCATCGTCCCGGCGACCGAAGCGATGATCCAAACGCCAAGCACGCGGTCCGTCTTGGCGTCGGCGATGACCTTCACGAAGCCGTCAGGCTCGCGGTTGGTCTTGGCGCGGCTGTTGGCGAGCATCGGGAACTTGCCGACCTTCACCTCGCCTTCTTTCTTCGCCTCTTCCTCGGTCAAGCCGACGCCGGCGATCTCCGGCATGGTATAGACGACCGACGGGATCACGTTGTGGTTCACGATGCCGGTCTCGCCCGCGATATTCTCGGCAACGGCGATGCCCTCGTCCTCGGCCTTGTGGGCAAGCATCGGGCCGGGGATCACGTCGCCGATCGCCCAGACGCCGGGCACCTTGGTGCGGAACTCGTGGTCGGTCTCGATCTGCCCGCGCTGGTTGGTTTCGAGGCCGGCCTTGTCGAGCGCGAGCCCTTCGGTGTTCGGCTTGCGGCCGATGGAAACGAGCACGACGTCGGCTTCGATCGTCTCGGCGTTGCCGCCAGCGGAGGGTTCGACGGTCAGCGCGACCGTGTCGCCCTTGCGCTCGGCCTTGGTGACTTTGGTCGAGAGCTTGAACTCGAAGCCCTGCTTCTTGAAGATCTTGTTCGCTTCCTTGCGCACGTCGGCGTCGAAACCGGGGAGGATCTGGTCGAGGAACTCGACGACGGTGACTTCTGCGCCCAGTCGCCGCCAGACCGAGCCGAGCTCAAGGCCGATGACTCCGCCGCCGATGACGACCATGCGCTTGGGCACTTCGGCCAGCTCGAGCGCGCCGGTGGAATCGACGATCCGCTCCTGATCGATGCTGATGCCGGGCAGCTGCGTCACCGACGAGCCGGTTGCGATGACGATGTTCTTCGCCCTAACCTTTTTATCGCCGACCTGCACGGTGTGCGGATCGACGAAGCTGGCGCGGCCCTTCAGCCATTCGACCTTGTTCTTCTTGAACAGGAACTCGATGCCCTGGGTCAGACCCTTGACCGCTTCGAGCCGCGTCGCGTGCATCTGGCCGAGATCGAGCTCCAGGTTCGCAGCCTTCACGCCCCATTTGGCGAGCGTCCCGTCATGCGCTTCCTCGAACAGCTCGGACGCGTGGAGCAGCGCCTTCGAGGGGATGCAGCCGACGTTGAGACAGGTGCCGCCGAGCGTCTCCCGGCTCTCCGCGCAGGCAGTCCTGAGCCCAAGCTGAGCAGCACGGATTGCGGCGACGTAGCCGCCGGGGCCGGCGCCGATCACCAGGACGTCGAAATCGTAATCAGCCATCAGATTCCCTTAGAGATCGATGAGGAGCCGCGTCGGGTCCTCGATCGCTTCCTTGACGCGCACGAGGAAGGTAACCGCCTCGCGGCCGTCGATGATGCGGTGGTCGTAGCTGAGCGCGAGATACATCATCGGCCGGGCGACAATCTGGCCGTCCTTGACCACCGGCCGCTCCTCGATCCGGTGCATTCCGAGCACCGCCGACTGCGGCGGGTTGATGATCGGCGTCGACAGCAGCGACCCGAACACGCCGCCGTTGGAGATGGTGAAGGTCCCGCCGGTCATGTCCTCGATGCCGAGCGTGCCTTCCTTCGCTTTCTTGCCATAGCCGGCAATCGTCTTCTCAATTTCGGCGAAGCTCATCCGGTCCGCGTTGCGCACGACGGGCACGACCAGGCCCTTCGGTGCCGACACCGCGATCGAGACGTCGAGATAGTCGTGATAGACGATCTCGTCGCCCTCGAGGCTCGCGTTCACCGAAGGCACGTCCTTGGCCGCGAGCGCGCAGGCCTTCACAAAAAACGCCATGAAGCCGAGGCGGATGCCGTGCTTCTTCTCGAACAGGTCCTTGTAGCGCGTCCGCGCCTCGATCACCGCGCTCATGTCAACGTCGTTGAAGGTCGTCAGCATCGCAGCGGTGTTCTGCGCGTCCTTCAGCCGCTTCGCGATCGTCTGGCGAAGACGCGACATCTTCACGCGCTCTTCTTTTCGCTCGCCTGTGCTCCCCGGCGAAGGCCGGGACGCCGGAGCCGGAGCGTTTGCTTCGGCGGCTGGGGCCTTCGCCTCCGGCGCCTGGGGCTCGGCCTGCGCGGGCCTACTAGCCCCCTTCTGCGCCTCCGCGGCGGCGATCACGTCGTCCTTGGTCAGGCGGCCGTCCTTGCCCGTGCCCTTAATCTTCGTCGGATCGACATGATATTCGAGCACCGCGCGCCGCACTGCAGGCGATAAGGTCGTGATGTGATCCTCGTCGGAGACGGACGTCTCGCCGCCGTCTTCGCCAGGGATCGGCTCGGGCGCGTGCGGTGTACCGCGCAGCTGCGGGTTTTCGCCTGCTCCGGCGGGATTGGTGGTGGTTGACTCCGCCCCAGCCGCAGCAGGTGACGGTGCAGTCGCAGCAGCGGCCGCATTCTGGTCGATCCGGGCAATCACCGCGCCGACCGCGACATTGTCGCCTTCCTCGACCAGCTGCTCGGTGAGGACGCCAGCGACGGGCGACGGCACCTCGACGCTGACCTTATCCGTTTCGAGGCTGGCGATCGGCTCGTCGGCCTTCACCGCCTCGCCGGGCTTCTTCAGCCATTGCGCAAGCGTGCCTTCGGTGATCGACTCCCCGAGCGCTGGAACTTGGACGTCGGTTGCCATTTTTTTCCTTTATTCGGCGGCGACTGCCGAGCCTGGCGCGCTGCTATGGCCCAGCGCCGCAGCAATCAAGGCCGCCTGCTCCGCCGCATGCCGCTTCGCCAGGCCGGTCGCGGGCGAGGCGGCGGCTTGGCGACCGGCGTATTGCGGACGCATGCCGCCGAAGCCGGCATCACCAATGCATTGCTCGAGCAACGGCTCAACGAACATCCAGGCGCCGTTGTTTTTCGGCTCCTCCTGCGCCCAGACCAGGTCGTGCAGCTTGGGCATGGCTTTCAGCCGCTTGACCAAAGGCTCGGACGGGAAGGGATAGAGCTGCTCGATGCGGACGACCTCCACGCCGAGGTCGCCAGCTTCGTCGCGCGCCTCCATCAATTCGTAGGCGAGCTTGCCCGAGCACAGCACCAGCCGCCGCGTCTCGCCTTCGGCTGGGGCATTGAGATCGGAGACAATGCGACGGAAGTGACTGTCGCCGGTGAAGTCCGCGGCGTTCGACACCGCGAGCTTGTGGCGGAGCAGCGACTTGGGAGTCATCAGCACCAGCGGCTTCCTGAAGCCGCGGCGCATCTGACGCCTGAGGATGTGGAAGTAATTGGCGGGCGTCGTGCAGTTCGCGACCTGAAGATTATCCTCGGCGCAGAGCTGCAGATACCGCTCCAGCCGCGCCGAGCTGTGCTCGGGTCCCTGCCCCTCGAAGCCGTGGGGGAGCAGCATGACGAGCCCGCTGGCGCGCAGCCACTTGGCCTCGCCGGCCGCGACGAACTGGTCGATGATGCTCTGCGCGCCATTGGCGAAGTCGCCGAACTGCGCTTCCCACAGCACGAGGCAGCGCGGATCGGCGAGCGAATAGCCATATTCGAAGCCGAGAACGCCGAATTCCGAAAGCGGGCTGTCGCGGACTTCGAAGCGGCCTTCGCCGACGTGGCACAGCGGGATATATTTGTCGCCAGTCTGCTGATCGACCCAGACCGCGTGGCGCTGGCTGAACGTGCCCCGACCACTGTCCTGACCGGACAGGCGAACGCCCGAACCTTCGGCGACGAGGCTTCCGAAGGCGAGCGCTTCGGCCGTTGCCCAGTCGAAGCCCTCGCCGGTCTCGAACATCGCCTTCTTCGAGTCGACAATGCGTTGCAGCGTGCGATGGATGTGGAAGCCTTCGGGAACGGTCGTCAGGACCTTCCCGAGATATTCCAGCTCTTCCTCGTTGATCGCCGTCTGGGTGTTGCGGCGGCCGAGCACCGGTTCCTCAGGACGCGCCAATCCGGCCCACCGGCCTTCGAACCAGTCGGCCTTGTTCGGCAGGTAGGAGACCGCCGCCTGGAACTCCTCCTCGAGGTGCGCGACATAGTCGGCGGTGGTCTTGTCGATCCATGCCTGGTCGACGACGCCTTCCTGCAGCAGCCTTTTGCCGTAGATCTCGCTGATAGGCGGGTGCTTCTTGATTGCCGCGTACATCTGCGGCTGGGTGAAGCTCGGCTCGTCGCCTTCGTTGTGGCCGAAGCGGCGATAGCACCACATGTCGATCACGACATCGCGGTTGAACGTCTGCCGGAACTCTGTCGCAAGCTTGCAGCAGAAGGTCACCGCCTCCGGATCGTCGCCATTGACGTGCAGGATCGGCGCCTGGATGCCTTTTGCGACGTCGGACGGATAAGGCGACGAGCGGCCGAACTGCGGGCTGGTCGTGAAGCCGATCTGGTTATTGATGATGAAATGGACCGCGCCGCCGGTGCCGTAGCCCGGAAGTCCCGAGAAGCTGAGGCACTCCCAGACGACGCCCTGCCCCGCGAACGAGGCATCGCCGTGCAGCAGCATCGGCAGGACCTTGTCGCCCTGCTTGTCGTCCTTGATCGTCTGCACCGCGCGCACCTTGCCGAGGACGACAGGATCGACCGCCTCCAGATGCGACGGATTCGGCAGCAGCGAGAGATGGACCCTGATCCCGTCGAACTCCCGGTCGGACGAGGTGCCGAGGTGGTATTTCACGTCGCCCGACCCGCCGACGTCGGCCGGGTTTGTCGCGCCGCCTGCGAACTCGTGGAAAATCGCCCGGTAGGGCTTTCCCATCACGTTCGTGAGGACGTTGAGCCGTCCGCGGTGCGCCATTCCGACGTCGATTTCCTCGACTCCGGCAAGCCCCGCATATTTGATGACTGCCTCGAGCGCCGGAACCGCACCCTCGCCGCCGTCGAGGCCGAACCTTTTGGTGCCGACATATTTGCGGGCAAGGAACTTTTCCCATTGCTCGGCATGGATGACCTTGGTCAGGATCGACTGCTTGCCCTCGGGCGTGAAGGTGATCTCGGCGTCCTTGCCCTCCATGCGCTGCTGCAGGAAACGACGCTCGTTGACGTCGTTGATATGCATGTACTCGAGGCCCACGTGGCCGCAGTAATTGGACTGCAGCACGGCAACGATCTCGCGGATGGTCGCGGTCTGGAAGCCGAGGACTCCGCAAATGTAGATCGGCCGGTCGAGATCGGCGTTGGTGAAGCCGTGGAATTCGGGCGTCAGGTCGGCGGGCACGTCGCGGCGAGTGAGGTGCAACGGGTCGAGGTCGGCGGCGAGGTGCCCACGCACGCGGTAGGTGCGGATCAGCATCATCGCGCGGATGCTATCGTCGGCGGCGCGGCGGACCTCCTCCGCGCTTGCGCCGGTTGCCGCGACCTTCTCGACGACCGCCTGACGGACCTTGTCGATGCTCGCCTGCGTCGGATCGAGGCCGAGGTTCAGCTCGTCGAGCTCCTCGACCGGCCAGTTGGGACGCTCCCAGCTCGGGCCGGGCTCACGTTCGAAAAAGACGGGTGCGTCGTTCATGCTAGGCGGAAACCAGCAGCTCCTTCAGGGTCTTGCCCAGTTCAGATGGGCTTGGGCTGACCGTGATTCCAGCCGCCTCCATCGCCGCGATCTTGCTTGCGGCGTCGCCCTTGCCGCCCCAGACGATCGCGCCGGCGTGGCCCATTCGGCGGCCCGGAGGCGCCGTTCGGCCGGCGATGAAGCCCACGACGGGCTTGCGGCGACCGCGCTTGGCCTCATCGGCGAGGAACTGCGCGGCATCTTCCTCGGCGCTTCCGCCGATCTCGCCGATCATGATGATCGACTGGGTCTCGTCGTCGGCGAGGAACATCTCGAGTACATCGATGAACTCGGTGCCTTTCACCGGGTCGCCGCCGATTCCGACGGCAGTCGACTGGCCGAGCCCCTCGTTGGTCGTCTGGAACACCGCTTCGTAAGTGAGCGTGCCCGAGCGGCTGACGACGCCGACGCTGCCCTTCTTGAAGATGTTACCCGGCATGATGCCGATTTTGCACTCGTCGGGCGTCAGCACGCCGGGGCAATTGGGCCCGATCAGCCG
This sequence comes from Sphingomonas sp., assembly GCA_013361785.1. GTDB lineage: Bacteria > Pseudomonadota > Alphaproteobacteria > Sphingomonadales > Sphingomonadaceae > Sphingomicrobium. The sequence continues at coordinate 2,063 of JABFXK010000282.1, read as the reverse complement.
CGACTTCGAGCCCGACAGCGCGCGCTTCACGCGCACCATGTCGAGCACCGGAATGCCCTCGGTGATGGTGACGATCAGCGGCACTTCGGCGTCGATCGCCTCGAGGATGGAGTCCGCGGCGAACGGCGGCGGGACGTAGATCACCGAAGCGGTGGCGCCGGTCTTTGCGACCGCCTCGTGCACCGTGTCGAACACCGGGAGACCGAGGTGGGTCTGGCCCCCCTTCCCCGGCGTCACCCCGCCGACCATCTGCGTTCCGTAAGCGAGCGCCTGCTGGGTATGGAAAGTGCCGGTTTCGCCGGTCATCCCCTGGGTGATGACCTTTGTGTTCTTGTCGACGAGGATGCTCACGCGGGCACCGCTTCGGCGAGGCTGTTGTCGATCTGTCGGCAGGCCTCGAGCAGCTCCTTCACCGCATCGACGCTGACGTCGAAATTCTTTTTGGCTTCAGGGTTCAGCTCGATCTCGACGATGCGCTCGACGCCTCCAGCGCCGAGCACGCAAGGGACGCCGACGTACAGATCATTGACGCCGTACTGGCCGGTGAGGTGCGCGGCGCAGGGCAACACGCGCTTCTTGTCCTTGAGAAACGCCTCGGCCATCGAAATCGCGCTGGTCGCGGGCGCGTAATAGGCGCTGCCGGTCTTCAAGAGCGCGACGATCTCGCCGCCGCCGCCGCGGGTGCGCTTCACGATCGCGTCGATCTTGTCTTGCGATGTCCAGCCCATCTTCACGAGGTCCGGGATCGGGATTCCGGCGACGGTCGAATATTCGACCACTGGCACCATCGTGTCGCCGTGCCCGCCGAGCACGAAGGCGGTGACGTCCTCGACGCTGACGTTGAATTCCTCGGCGAGAAAGTGGCGGAATCGCGCGCTGTCGAGCACGCCGGCCATGCCGACGACCATGTGGTGCGGCATCCCTGAGAATTCGCGAAGCGCCCAGACCATCGCGTCCAGAGGGTTCGTGATGCAGATGACGAACGCCTTGGGCGCGTGCGTGCGGATGCCCTCGCCGACGGCCTTCATCACCTTGAGATTGATGCCAAGAAGGTCATCGCGGCTCATGCCCGGCTTGCGAGCCACACCGGCGGTGACGATGCACACATCAGCGCCCTCGATATCCGCGTAATCCTGAGTGCCCTTCAGCTTCGCATCGAAATCGTCGATCGGTCCGGCTTCGGCGATGTCTAACGCCTTTCCCTCGGGCACGCCCTCAACGACATCGAACAGGACGATGTCGCCAAGCTCGCGCATGGCAGCGAGGTGGGCGAGCGTTCCGCCGATCATTCCGGCGCCGATCAGCGCGATCTTCTTCCGAGCCATGGGCTGGCGTTTCACCTTTCTGTTTGTCTCGCGGCGGTTCGCATGGGAGTCGCCGCCGAATGGAGCGCGGCGCCCGATTAGCGAGGTGCCCCCTTTGCCGCAACCGGCGAGCCCCGGTCAGCTGAAGATTAAAAGGCCATTGCATGCGCATGAAACGCGAAACCGTGCGCGCGGAGGATCGTTTTCGAGTCCGGAACCCTAGGGAGACTGAAGAATGATGAAGCTCATGCTCGCGTTCGGCGTTGCCGCCGTGGCGCTCACGGCGACGCCGTCCGAAGCGCGTCGCCATTATACGAACTACACTCAGTGCGTGAAGCACCGCCACGGCCACTGCGTCGCGTGGCGCAGATTGACTCGCGCGCAGGCGATGCGCCGCGGTTACCCGGTTGGGCACGTATTTGGCCCGGACTACACCTACGTCGATCTTGGTACGCTGCCCCAGCCGGTGGTGACCCGTTATCACCTCGGCGACAACTTCCGCTACGTGAACGAGAACGGCTACGTCTATGTCGTCAATCCGCGCACGTATCGCGTCGTCCGGGTGATCAACGTCCCGATGTAAGTCGACCGCTTCACGACGTTCCCGAACTAAGGCCGCCGGTTCCCTCCCCGGCGGCCTTTTTCCCGTGTGGAGCGTTATCCACTCCACAACAAAAGAAGGATTGCGACCATGAAGCATGTTTTTCTGCTCATCGGCGCTGCTGCTCTGAGTTTCTCAGCGGCGACGATTGCGAAGCC
>JABFXK010000288.1 GCA_013361785.1 Sphingomonas sp. | reverse complement strand
GCATTACCCCCGGCGGACGAGGCGAGTCGCCCGCGCTAAGTTTCCGTTAAACCTCAGCGGGATAATGAGGATAGTTACCGGACGATAATTAACGAAAGTTAGGCCGCCCTCGATTGTGCCAAATCTGGACGCGCAGCGGCTCAGTATATTAGCGGTCGAAAACGGCGGTTGGGGCGCTTTTTCGCAAGCGATTACAATGGAAAAGCGAAAGACTCGCTGTCAGGCAGAGGCGCGAACGGGAGCTGCGAGTTGGGATTTTCGCGCGGAGTCTAGGCCGCTCGCTCGCGCCGCGGCGACGGCTCCCTTCGACGAAATAAACGAGCCCAATGCCTCGCCGGACAACCGGTGAGCGTCGGCGACTTGATCGAGATCAGCCGGCGATCGCGGCGTGAGTGCAGTCGATGGTGCTGGTGCAGGCGCTTGCCCGGTCGGCGAAATCTTGTGCAAGTTTGGCATGCCAGGTGCGGGCGGCTTCGCTGATTGCCCGCTGTGCAGCCATGCGCTCCTCGATCGCGCGACGGCGATAATAACGCTCGTTCGATTCCACTGGCTCCCCCTCCGCTAGAGAACCCACGGAGCATCAACCTACACTGCCTAACAGATGGTTAATATCCACAGCCGATCGGCTGCCCCCGAAACAAATCGATTCCATAATGATCAATGTCCCGGGTTGGAACAGCGATGTTGCTCCACGGTGACACCATCGCGCTTCAGGCGGATCAACGTTGAAACCTAACGAGTCGCCGCTCGTTGAGGCGACAAATGGTTTCGAAGGAAGGCACCATGCTGAGTTCGATTGAGTCCCGCCGCAATTACTTCAATCCCAACGCGCGCGGATATCATGCCGTCTATCACGAGGGCGAAGTCAATCACTGCCCCGGTTGCGGCCGGACACATTGGCTGATCGGCCGACTGTCGGCCGAGTGCGCGTTCTGCTCGACGGCACTGCCGCTGAAGGAAGCGGGAGCCCAGGGGCCGGCGCCGACGCCGGTATTCTGGAGCGGTAGTCGCCCGAGCTACGCCGAGCTCAACGCAGCCTGACGCAAGGAAAAGTTTGCGTTCCTGATTGGCCGTGACCGGTGTATGGTCACGGCCCTGAAGAGGTGCGCCTTCGTCCTGCTTCTGCTTTCCGGCTCACCGGCATTTGCCGGTGCATCCAATTTCATTCTGGTCAACGGTACCGGCTCAGCGATGGCCGATGTGTCGATCACGCGGTCGGGCGCCAAAGACTGGGCGCCCCTCGGAGCGTCGGCCGCCGCCGGCGCCCGGTCGCCGGTGAAATTCAGCAATCAGGATTGCGCGTTCGACATTCGCGCCAATGTCGCCGGAAGCCAGGTGACCTGGGCCGGCGTCAATCTGTGCGACGTGAAGTCCGTCGTTCTGAAGCGTGACGGGTCGGCAGGCGCGTGGGTCGACTACGACCAGTGATGGCTCGGCGCCGAAGCGGCGCCCGATAGGGACCCGTCGCGATCGCGGCCTCAGCCGGCTTCACTGAATCGAGCAGCTTCCCGCCCGCAACGAACACGACACCGGTGCAAGCGACCGCGAGCAGCCATCCGCCCCAGCCTGGATAGGTCTCGAGATAAGCACGCCCGCGTTCGACGGCGCCGAGCGCGATCGCATAGATCACCAGCCACGCTTCGAAGCGCGTCTTGATCGTGAACAGACGGCCAATCTTCTTGAGCATACCGACTCGTTAACGGTTGAACGTTTCAACGGCGGATTTGCGCCGTTCGGCTGCTAATGAACAGGGTTAAAGTGCCGGTAACACTTGGCGGAATGTCCCGAAACGGGAATCGGGTTCAGCCGAGTTCGGAGAGGTCCAGCGTTTCAACCAGCGCGGCACGCGCTCGCTCGACATCGGCGATCAGCGCCGGGCGCTGCAGCTCGTCGTGCGTGATCTGCTCCGGCCAGTGCCGCCGGACGGCGTCGGCGACGCGGTCGAGCTTCGCTTCATCGACCATGAAGCGTGGGTCGACGGTTGCGGGGTCCGCCACCACTCGCAGGCGCAGGCACGCGGGCCCGCCGCCATTGGCCATCGACTGGCGCACGTCAACGACCTCGACTCGGCGGATCGGCCCGTTGCCCGCCAGATGCCGTTCGAGCCATCGCCACACAGACGCCGTTTCACGTGCCTCGGTCGGAACAATCAAAGTCGTCTCGCCGTCGGGAGGAGTGACCAGCTGCGCGTTGAACAGGTACGAACGGATCGCATCCTCGAGCGGCACGTCGGCCGCCGCGACCTCGACATACTCGAAGACCGGCACATGCGCCGCGCACATATCGAGCAGCGGCTGCTTGTCGGCGAACGCCTGCTCGTGCGCGAAGAGCACGCGCTCGTTGGCGACGGCGACGACATCGTTGTGGAATGCGCCCGCCGCGATTGCCTCTTCGGATTGCGGCACGAAAGCTGTCCGGCGGGGATCTAGCCGGTGCATCCGCGCGATCGCCTTCGACGCCTCGACATGCTGCCGCGCCGGAAAAGCGCCGCCTGAAACCCCATAGACGAGGATTTCGACGCCAGGTGCGTCGTGCCGCGGTGCAATCCGCATATGGTTGGCTGCGCCCTCATCGCCGAACGTCGGCGGCACCGGACCGTGCACCGCGAACGCATCATTAGCGAACGCCACCTGGAGCTGGGCCAGAGTCGCCGGCCATTCATGGCTCCGGTGCGGCATGGTTCGCAGATTGGCCACCGTTAGGTGGCATTTGCTGTCCGCGGTGTCGGGCGCCGGCGAGACCGTCGCCGCGTTCGCCGCCCACATCGGCGACGCGGACATGGCGTTCGCCGCGATGATGGGCTCGGCCTGTTCGATCGTCGTGCCCAGCCGTGCGAGCCAATCCCGGTGCGGGCGCGGGTGCGGAAGGAAAATGCCCTGAGCCAGACCGAGCGCGAGGTTGGAGCGCATCTTCTCCACGCCTTGCAGCGCCGCTGCGCGCGGCTCCGACACCTGCCCGCCGTGGCCCATGGAAGCGACATTGCCGAAGCTCAGCCCGGCATAATTGTGGCTCGGGCCGATGATCCCGTCGAAATTGATCTCGACGAGCGGCATCAGCGCGCAGCGACGAGGATCTCGTCGCCGACCTCCACCTCCAGCAGCTCGGCGGCTTCGGGGTCGATGGCGATGCCCTTCTTCGGCAGCTTCCTGATGTTCGCCGAGCAGGCACGGAAATCCTTGAGACGGCCGCTGCCGACCAATGCCTTGATCTTCCCGCCGTCCGAAATCTCGGCCACCGTTTCGTGTGTGGATTCGCGCACCGTGCGGATATCGTCCGTATCGACCGTGACCGTCGGTCCGCCGTCGAAAATGTCGATATAGCGGTCGAAGGAGAATCCCTCTTCCTCGAGCATGCGCATGGCCGCGCGGCCGCTCGGATGCGGCTGGCCCACGACCGCTTTCGCCCCGTCGGTCAGAAGGGCGACGTAGATCGGCGCCCGCGGCATCAGGTCGGCGATGAACTTGGTGCCGTGGACTGCATTGAATTCGTCCGCTTCGGGAAAGCTCATTCCGAAGAATTTGCCGGCAAGCGCATCCCAGAAAGGCGCGTTGCCGGTCTCGTCCATCACTCCGCGAAGCTCTGCGAGAGTCCGCTCGCCGAACCTTCCGCGATGGAGCTTCATGAACAGATAGCGGCTTCGAGCGAGGAGCGCGCCCCAGCCGCCGGCGCGAAGCTGCGGATGGAGGAACAGGCCGCCGACCTCGGACGCTCCTTCGAGGTCGGTCGTCAAAGTCAGC
>JABFXK010000154.1 GCA_013361785.1 Sphingomonas sp. | reverse complement strand
GCGCTTGCACGCGGTCAATAAATCCAAATCAAACCCGGCGCTAGCTTAAGCGCTCCGCGGCGCGCGCTTGCGGTTCGCAGTTCCGATCAGAGTCTCGAGTGCCTCGATTCGCCGGCTGTTGTCGGCGATGAGCTCGGCGATCTCGCCCTCGCGCGCCTCGCGTTTGATGACGGTGCGGATCGCCCGGGCGATGTCTTCGGAGACTTCCTTGAGGGCCTTTTGTTCTTCGCGGCTCGGAATGGATCCGTCAGGCCGCGGGCCTACGAGCAGGTAGCCGATCGGCTCCTCCTTGTCGGAGCTGGGGATGAGCGGCACTCGAATCGGGAACTGCCGGTCGGACGGTTCGCAGATGTCACTCTTATAATCGCGGGCGAACACCGACGTGCGCCACGCCTCGACTTCCTCGACGGCCAGGTTGCGCACGCTAAGCACGCAACCGTTGACGATCATTGCGGCGCGAACCGAGCGGACGCCGCGATCGACCTGCGCGAGGATTTCCTCGAGCATCTCGCCAAGCGATGCCGTCTCGCGCATGTCGCGGACGTTGCCCGGCAAATCTTCGCGCAGCAGGAACAGGTTCTTCTGGAACCGCCGTTCGGACCAACGCTGGACGCGCTCCTGGATCGGATTGACCATGATCGTCGCCAGCGCCGCGGCGAAGATGATCGGCCCTTCGTTGTTGGTGTTGCCCGAGTAATTGTAGACGATCTGCTTCAGAGCATCGCCGGCTCCGGCGAAGACCGCCGCGACACCCAGGGTGACGACCGCGAAATTCACAGAGCGGCCGATCACGACCTCGGCGTCGTAGAGCCGGTAACGCAGAAGCGCGATTAGCAGCCCGATCTGGAGGACGAGCACCGCAAGCGCGAAGCTGATGCCCGCGGACATTTCGACGAGAAGCTGATGCCCGAAGCTGTCAGTCGACCATTTGAGGTAGTCGCACACGATCGAGATACATCGGAGCACCGCATAGGCGCTGATTCCGAACAGAGCCCAGCGTATCTGCTGGCGCTGCTCGCTCGAATCCGTCTGACGAAGGCGACGGATCATCGCCAGCACGCCGATGATCATGAAGCAGATAAAATAGCTCTGATAAACCTGCCCATGCAGGAACATGAGCAACGGCAGACAGGCGATCAGCCCGACAACTCGCCACGACAGATTGCCATGCGGGAACAGCAGGATCCCAGTGAGGAGGAGGACATTGCCAAGGTCGTACATCGCGACATTGACGGGACGCGGGATGCCCATAGTCGCGAGAAAGACGGATGACGGTTGCTCGGCTGCGATGTTGAGCAGCACCGCGAGCGACAGAAGGGAGCTGACGACATCGCGCGAATTGCGCCGATGCAGAAGCCAGGCCGCCCAGAGCAGGAAGGGATAAAAGAGCACCTGCAGCAGATCGATGAAGCTCAGCCACCTGGGTGAGACGCCGAGCCTCTTCGCGCCGGCGACGATGTGATGCTCGCCGGTGGTGACGGTGACGTCCCGCACATGTCCGTCGGGATCGCGGACGGTCAGCGGCACCTCGGACTCGTCCGTCCCGAAAAGGACGTTGCCCATCGCGATATAGGCAGGGTCGTTGGCGTGCGCGGCGAGCGCTTCCTCGGTGACGGGCATCGTCTTGGGCAAGGGCAAGCCGTAGACCGCGACGATATGGTCGCCTGCGACGATCCCCGCCGTCTCGGCCTCAGGTCCTACGGTGAAGCGGACAAGCGTCGCGTCGCGCGGCGAAACAGCAAAGCCCGCGCGGCTTCCCAGCAGCAGCTGTGAGTTGTTCGCGGGCTCCGTATAGCGGTAATAGAATCCGACGACCGGCCCCACGATGGCGAGGAGGAACGCGAACAGCCAAAGGGTGGTGAAAAGCCGATGGTTGAGCGTGTTGAACGGCGGAACGACCGGCGGGAGCCGGAAGCCCCCTCTCAGCGCACGGTCTCTCCTGGGCAAGGCAAGCTGCATCCCCGATCAGCTCCGGCCACGTTAACTTTGCGTATCATGGGCGGCGTGGACGCCGCGCGCAATCGCTAAGTGCTTGAGGCGTCTTCGCTCTCGATGCCCTGCTCGCCGTACCGGGACTGGATGAACCGGCCCTGCGTCTCGAACGCCGCGAGGTCACCGCGGGCAAGATGCTCGGAGACTTCGGCAAGCGCGCCGCGTGCGGCGGCGAGGCTTTCGACCAGCCGCTCGTCTACGGTCTTGCCTTCGCCGTCCTGCTCCTGCCGATAAGCCTTGGGAACGTCCGCATATCGCTCGATCAGTCCCGGCAAGTGGACCGACATCAGGCGTCGCGCATCCTGCGCCTGCGGATCGAGCGTATCGACGCGCTCGAGAGTCTCCTTGAGCGAGGGAAGCACGGCGCTCATGGCGTCGAGTTGCGCCTGTGCCGGTGCGGGGAGCGCAGGGCGTACCCGATAGAGATACGAATCGAAGCGATCGACCATTGGCCCGTTCGGCAGATCCGCGGATGGGGCAGGAGCAGATATTACCTGGCGGCCGCCGCGAGTGATCAGGATTCCGGCCACGGCAATTGTGGCGATGAGAGCCGCGAGAAACCCGAACATGCCGATTGGGTTGAAGAGGCCGAAGAGGATTGTCGCCATCCAGATCACACCGATAGCGATGCCGACCTTCGACAGCGTGCGTCCCAACCCTATGTTGAGCCGCTGCCGCTCTCGCCGCGCAGCCTCCTGAGCGGGTCCACCGCGCTGGTCGAGCTGGCGGGTCACGCGGTCGAACCGCGCGATCGCCCGTTCGACTTTGTCGGTGACGTCGGTCACTTCAGCTCGAGAGGCTCAAGCGGCGACGTGGCGGGTGCCGCGAGCTTGGCCTGGTTCACCCCTTCTGCGCGCGCGATATAGCCCTTCGACTTCTCGACCTCCTTGCCGAGCGTGTCGACGGTCTGCTTCATGTTACCGAGGGCCTCGGCCTTGAAGCGGTCGATCTGGTCCATCGTGTCGTAGATGTTCTGGAACGCGCGCTGCAGCGTCTCCAGCGGGATCGTCGAGCTCGCCGCCTGCTGGTGGATCGCGCCGGTCTGGCTCTTGAGCATTTCGCCGGTGGTGTCGATCATTCCGGCGGTTGTCGTGTTGAGCGCTCCGATCTGCTCGAGCACGAGCTTCTGGTTGGTCATCGCTTGGGCGACGGTCACGGCCGTGCGAAGGGCGGCGACGGTCGTCGTCGATGCGCGATCAACGCCCTTCACCAGCTCGACATTGTTCTTCTTGACGAGATCGAGGGCGAGATAGCCCTGCACCGTCACCGCCATCTGAGTGAGCAGGTCAGTCGTCCGCTGCCGCGTATAGAAGAGCGCGGTCTCGCGGATCGCCTTTGCCTTCGCCGGATCAGTGGCGTCCAGCTCGTTGGCCTTGTCCTCGAGCTGCTGGTCGAGGGCCTTTGAGATGTGCACCATCTGCTCGAGCTTGTGCATGGTCTTCCACAGGTTCGCGCGCTCGGTGTCGATCGCGGCATTGTCCATCAGAAGCTCGTCCTTGCCGTCGCCGAGGCTGCCGAGGATCTTCTGGATGTGGTTCTGCGAGCTGCGATACTTGTCGAAATAACGGTTCACCCGATTCCCGAAAGGGATGATCCCGAGCAGCTTCCTGGTCTTGGTCGCTTCCTTCGGATCGAGGGATTCGACGGTCCGACGGAGCTCCACGAGGTCGGCGCCGATGCCGGTGTCCTTGTCGATCGCTTTGACCGGTCGGTCGAGAAATCGGTTCGACGCTCCGGCGGCTTCGG
>JABFXK010000147.1 GCA_013361785.1 Sphingomonas sp. | reverse complement strand
ATGCGGTCACCAACCTCTTCATCACCTCGACTCACAACCCGGTGCTGTTCTTCTCGAACCTCGGCCGCGTTTACCGGATGAAGGTGTGGCGGCTGCCCGAAGGCGGGCCCAACACGAAGGGCCGCCCGATGGTGAACCTGCTTCCGCTCGCCGAGGGAGAGACGATCTCCACCGTGCTCCCTCTGCCGGAGGACGAGACTGAATGGGCGGCCTTGCACATCATGTTCGCGACGGCCCACGGCACCGTGCGCCGCAACAGCATGGCGGCGTTCACCAACATTCCCTCCAATGGCAAGATCGCGATGCGCTTTGGCACCGGCGCGGCGGAGGACGTCGAAAGCGACGACGACAGCGACGAACAGGCCGATCCGACCGATCGCCTGATCGGAGTGTCGCTATTGACCGAAGGCGACGACGTGCTTCTCGCCACGCGACATGGAAAGGCGATCCGCTTCATGGCGACGGACGTGCGCGAGTTCCGCTCGCGGACTTCGACCGGCGTGCGTGGAATCCGGCTGCTGGGCGACGACCAGGTGATCTCGATGTCGATCCTCACCCGCGGCGCGATGCGCAGCCAGGAGGAGCGCGAGGATTACCTCCGCTTCGCCCCGTGGAAGGGCGAGAAGGAGGGCGAATGCCCACTGCCGGCCGAGCGGCTCGCCGAACTCTCGGAGAGAGAGCAGTTCATCCTCACCGTGACCGAGAATGGTTATGGCAAGCGCTCCTCGGCCTATGAGTATCGCCGCACCAACCGCGGCGGCCAGGGCATCACCAATATCGACACGTCCGAGCGCAACGGCTGCGTCGTCGCCTCCTTCCCGGCGAAACAGGGCGAAGCGCTGATGCTGGTGACCGACCAGGGCAAGATGATCAGGACTACGGTGGGGGACATCCGCGTGATGGGTCGCAACACCCAAGGCGTCACCATCTTCCGGGTCGCCGACAATGAGCATGTCGTCAGCGTCGCCAAGATCGAGGAGAGCGAGGAGGAAGAGATCGAGCTCGAGGGCGGCGACGAGATCGCGCCCGTACCCGACGCGATCGTCGGCGAGAGCGAGCTCGACAAGCCCGCCGACCCCGAACCGGAGGCGTAAGAGACGGACCGCCATTCGCTGCGTCGAATGGCGGAAACCGCTTCGTCGGCGGACGCGTTTTCCCTCCAAAGAGAACAGGAGGAAATATCGCCATGCCCCTTCCCCACGATGCGCTTGTGCTGGTCGCCGACGGCCGCAAGATGCTGTTTTTCCGCAACGAGGGAGACGAGGGCCAGATCGACCTCAGGACCGAAGCGCACGATGAGCGGGAGGACCGCAAAGACAGCGAGATCAAGACGGATGCGCCTGGCGGAATCCACCAAAGCGCCGGCTACGGCCGCTCGACCTACGAGGAAGCCGATTTCCACCAGCAGGAAGAGGACCGCTGGATCAAGGATGCGGCTGACGAGCTCAAGGACCGCGCACTGCGCAACGACTATGACGCGCTCGCCATCGTCGCCCCGCCCAAAGCGCTCGGCGTGCTTCGCAAATGCCTGCACAAGGAGGTCGAGAGAAGGCTGATCTGCACCATCAACAAGGAGATGAGCGGACGGCCGGTGCCGGACATCGAAGCGCTGCTCGTCGGCGAGACTCAGACGGAGCTGCCCAACGCCTGAGCCGCTCCCGATCTACACGATCGGCCATTCGACCCGAAGCATTGCCGAGTTGGCCGACATCCTCCGAACCGGCCCGGGCGATCTCGTCGGCGACGTCCGAAGCGTGCCGCGGTCGCGAACCAACCCGCAGTATAATTTCGACGTGCTCCCGGACGAGCTCCGGCAATGGCAGGTCGGCTACCGACGCATCGCCGAGCTCGGCGGCCTTCGCGGCCGCTCACATGACGTGCCGCCGGAAGTGAACGGCTATTGGGAGAACCAGAGCTTCCACAATTACGCTGACTATGCGCTGTCGGACGAGTTCGAACGCGGCTTCGATCGGCTGCTCGCCGTTGCCGCGGAGCGGCGAATCGCGGTCATGTGCGCCGAGGCGGTCTGGTGGCGCTGCCACCGCCGGATCGTCGCCGATTATCTTCTGCAACGCGGCCGAAGCGTCATCCACCTGATGGGCCAAGGCCGTTCGCAACCCGCGAAAATGACTCCGGCGGCACAGGAACGTGACGGAAAGCTCGTCTATCCAGCTCAGGCGTAGAGGTCGACGACCTCCGCATCCGGCGCCATGGCCCTCAGCAGCAAAGTCCGATGACAATGCGCCGGCTCGCGCTCCATGCACAGGAGCGCGGTCGGCTTTTCAGCCGCGAGGGACAGCATTTGGGCCGATTGCGCGATCGCTTCGGGCAATTCGAGCTGACCGGCGTAAATGCGCTCCATGTCTGCATGCCGACCCGCCCGAGCGGCGGCCCTTCCGTCTGCCGGCGTCCCGAGCGCCTTCAGGTGCACATATTCGATACCAGCCTGTTCGAGCGCCGCCCTCAATCCGGACTTGGAGAAACCCGGCCGGCGCGACAGCGGCAGCGCTCGAACGTCGATCACGCGGCTGACGCCCGCCTTCAGCAGCGCGGCGACGAACTCCGGCACCGTCGTGCCCTCGTATCCGATGGTGAAGATGCGCATGGGCGCTGGATAGCGCCGTGCGGCGGGACTAACAGCCCCGCATGTCCTTCGAGATCCAGATCGTCGGCGGCGGCCTCGCCGGATCCGAAGCCGCGTGGCAGCTCGCCCAAGCCGGGTATCGCATCCGCCTCAGCGAAATGCGCGGAGGCGGCGACAGCACGCCCGCGCATGAAACCGACCGCCTCGCCGAGATGGTATGCTCGAACAGCTTCCGCTCCGACGATGCCGAGCACAACGCCGTGGGGCTCCTCCACCAGGAAATGCGCGAGCTGGATTCGCTGATCATGCGCGCGGCCGACAAGCATCGGGTGCCCGCCGGCTCTGCCCTGGCTGTCGACCGCGAAAGCTTCGCCGCGGAGGTCAGCCGAGCGATCGAGAAGCACCCGAACATCACCGTCGTTCGCGAGCGGGTCGACGAGCTTCCCGATCACCCGACGATCATCGCCACCGGTCCGCTCACCGGATCGAAGCTGGCCGAGGCCATCGCGGCCGAGACCGGCGAGGGCGCCCTCGCCTTCTTCGACGCGATCGCCCCGATCGTCCACCGCGACAGCATCGACATGGATGTCGCCTGGATGGCGGCCCGGTGGGACAAGGGCGGCAAGGACTACATCAACTGCCCGCTCGACAAGGCGCAGTACGAGGATTTCGTCGCGGCGCTCGTCGCCGGCGAGAAGATGCCGTTCCACGATTGGGAAAAGGACACGCCTTATTTCGAAGGCTGCATGCCGATCGAGGTGATGGCCGAGCGCGGACCCGAGACCCTCCGCCACGGGCCGATGAAGCCGGTCGGGCTCGACGATCCGCGCACCGGGCGCTGGCCGTACGCCGTGGTCCAGCTGCGCCAGGACAATGCGCTCGGCACCTTGTGGAACATGGTCGGCTTCCAGACCAAGTTGAAGCACGGGGAGCAGGTGCGCATCTTCCGCACGATTCCCGGCCTGGAGAACGCCGAGTTCGCGCGATTGGGTGGGACCCATCGCAACAGCTTCATCAACTCGCCGCGGCTACTCGACAACGAGCTTCGGCTGAAATCGAAGCCCAACATCCGTTTCGCCGGCCAGATCACCGGCTGCGAAGGCTATGTCGAAAGCGCCGCCGTCGGCCTCATCGCCGCCCGCTTCGCAGCGGCCGA
>JABFXK010000086.1 GCA_013361785.1 Sphingomonas sp. | reverse complement strand
CCAGGACCGGCCAACTACGGGTAATGAGGTCCGCTACCTCGTCGCTGGCAACCAGAAGCTGCAGATCCGGGGCAATGACGACGGCAGCGTCTCATTGCTGAGGCCCGACAACAGCGTCGCACGAACGGTTCCCAAGGGGGGTTTCGAGTCCCATGGGCAGCGGGATCCGCTCACCGTGGCGATCCTGCTGATCGCGCTATCGCTGATTTCGGTTGGCAACGGGTTCTTCAAGCCGAACATCTCGACCATCGTCGGCACGCTTTACGACCAGGGTGATCGGCGCCGCGATTCCGGCTTCACGATTTTCTACATGGGAATCAACCTCGGCTCTATTCTTGGCCAAGTCGCCTGTCCGATACTCGCAGACTGGATAGGCTGGTGGGCCGGCTTTGCGCTCGCCGGGGTCGGCATGTCGATCGCCTACTTCCTGATGCAGTTCGACGGCGGCCGTCTCGCCGGTTATGGCGAGCCGCCGGCCAAGGAAAAGGACCGCTCGCTGCTCGTCTACGTCGCGGCGATCGTTGCCGTGCCACTATTCTATCTGCTCTTCGTCAACCTGATGAACACGCCCGAGCCCGAGCCTGGATCGGGGTTCCTCGGCTACATTGAGTCGCTTTCGCTCATGGGCAAGCTGCTGTTCGGCTCGTTCCTGATCGGCGTCCCCGCGATCCTGATCTGGTCCTACGCCAAGGGCACACGCACCGAGTTCCAGATGATGTGCGCGGCCATGATCCTGATCACTTTCAACGTCTTCTTCTGGACTTTGTTTGAGCAGGCCGGATCGTCGCTCACCTTGTTCGCTGACCGCAACACCGATCGCAGCGTCTTCGGCCTCTTCACCATCTCGGCGCCGCAGACGCAGAACTTCAACCCAATCTGTATCGTGCTGTTCGCGCCGCTAATGAGCATGCTGTGGACCGGCCTTGCCAAGCGCGGGCTGGAACCGTCGATCCCGGTCAAGTTCGCGATTGCACTGGTGGGCGTTGGCGCAGGATTCCTGTTCCTGATCTGGGGATCCACGTTCGCGGATGCGGCGAATAATTTCCAGGTTGGCCTGTGGTGGCTAGCGGGCCTCTATCTCATTCATTCGCTGGCCGAGCTGTGCATCTCACCGGTCGGCCTGTCGATGATCACCAAGCTGTCGATCGCGCGCATCGTCGGTCTGATGATGGGCGTCTGGTTCCTGTCGATCTCGGTTGCTCAATATTTCGCGGGCGTGGTGGCCCAGTTTGCGAGCGTCGAGACGGTCGGCGGGCAGGTCACGAACCTCAAGGTCAGCCTCGCCACCTATACTCACACGTTCACGACCATCGCCTGGGTCGCCATCGGCGCGGGCGTGGTGCTGTTCCTTCTCTCCTGGCCTCTTCAGAAGTGGATGCACGGTGTCAAATAAGCTCGTTTTCGGGGCGCTTTCGGCTGCTCTTTGCCTCACCGCCTGCGCGACCACTCCGCCGCCGGCGGCCCCGGCCGTCCGCCTCAATGAGAATCCCTATCCATCGACCTATGTCCGCTACCCGGGCGTGCTCACGGTCATCCGCCATGCGACCGTGTTCACCGGTGACGGAGGGCAGATCAACGACGGCACGGTCGTGTTCGGCAACGGAGTCATCCAGGCAGTCGGCGGGCCAGGCCTACCGTCGCCCGCCGGAGCGCTCGAGATCAATGGGACGGGCAAGTTCGTCTCACCGGGGATCATCGACATCCACAGCCACCTCGGGGTCTATCCGTCGCCAGGCGTGGAGGCGAACTCTGACGGCAACGAGCTGACCGATCCGATCCACGCCGACGTCTGGGCCGAGCATAGCGTATGGCCGCAGGACCCCGGCTTCAGCCGAGCGCTGGTGAACGGCGGGGTGACCACGATGCAGATCCTCCCCGGCTCAGGCGACCTGATGGGCGGCCGCTCGGTCGTGCTCAAGAACGTCCCTGGCCGCACGGTTCAGGAGATGAAGTTCCCGGGAGCCCCTTACGGCCTCAAGATGGCGTGCGGCGAAAACCCGAAGCGCGTGTTCGGCAGCCACGACCACATGCCCCAGACGCGCATGGGCAATATCGCGCTCGATCGCGAGACCTGGGCCAAGGCAGTCGCCTATAAGCACGAGTGGGATAAATATTACGCGAAGGGCGGCGACATGCCCAAGCGCGACCTGACGATGGACACGCTGAAGGGCGTCCTCGAAGGCAGGATCCTTATCCAGAACCACTGCTATCGCGCGGACGAAATGGCCCAGATGATCGATATGTCGAAGGAGTTCGGCTATCACATCACGGCGTTCCACCACGCCGTCGAAGCGTACAAGATCGCCGACCTGCTGCGGGACAATGACATTTGCGCGGTGATGTGGGCCGACTGGTATGGCTTCAAGATGGAAGCCTATGACGCGATCCCGCAGAACATTGCCCTCGTTCACAATGCGGGCGCCTGCGCGATGGTCCACTCCGACGATCCGAACGGCATCCAGCGGCTGAACCAGGCCGCCGCGAAAGCGATGGCTGTAGGACAGCGCGCCGGAATCCCCGGACTGTCTGAGGCGGTCGCATGGGAGTGGCTGAGCCGCAATCCTGCCAAAGCGCTCGGAATCCTCGGCGTGACCGGCACGCTTACGGCCGGCAAGGCAGCCGACGTGGTGATGTGGAACGGCGATCCGTTCAGCGATTACTCGCGGCCGGAGCGCGTCTGGATCGATGGCGCCGAAATGTACGATGCCAACGACCCGCATAAGCGGCCGGTCAGCGATTTCGAGCTCGGACAGCCCGGTGAAGGAGACGTGAAGTGATCCGCTCTGTCGCAACCGCGCTCCTGCTCACCGTCGCCATGCCGGCGAGCGCCGAGACCATCGCCATCACCCACGCCACCGTCGCGATCGGCGACGGATCGGGACCGATCCAGGACGGCACCGTCGTGATCCGCGACGGGCGCATCGTCGCCGCGGGACAGGGCGTCGCAGTGCCGGCAGGGGCTCGAGTGATCGACGGAACCGGCAAGTGGGTGACGCCCGGGATCGTCGCCGGCTTCTCGCGCCTCGGTCTCACCGACGTGTCGGGAGGCGCCAAGGGCGCGAATGACGAGCGTGCGGACAAGAGCCCGTTCAACGCGGCGCTCGACGTCGCGCCGGCGATCAATCCCAACTACCAGCCGATCAAGGTGAACCGCGCCGACGGCGTGACCCGCGCCGTGGTCGCGCCTCAGGCGTCGCACAACATTTTCGCCGGCCAGGGTGCGGTGATCGACACCGGCGCCGATATGGATCCGATCACCAAGGCGCGTGCCTTCCAGTTCGTCGAGCTTGGCGAAACGGGCGCCGAGAACGCCGGCGGATCGCGGCCTTCCGCTTACGTTCTGTTCCGGAACGCACTTCGCGAGGCTGCGGAGCTGACGCGCTTCGCTACCCCTGTGTCCTCCGGCGCCGGGGGCGAGCCGGATGTGCGCTTTCGCCCCATCCAGAACCCGAACGAATCGCGCGTGTACAGTCGAAGCGCGGACCGGAGCCAGGACGTGCTCCTGACGCGCTTCGACGCGGCGGCACTCGTTCCGGTGCTCCAGGGCAGACAGCCGCTCCTGGTCCATGTCGAGCGCGCCAGCGATATCCTCAACGTCCTCGATCTCGCGCGTGAGTTCCACGCGATGAAGTTCGTGATCGTCGGCGCCACCGAAGGCTGGCTCGTCGCCGATCAACTCGCGAGGTCGGGAATCCCCGTGATCGCGTCGGCGATGAACGACCTTCCTGCGAGCTTCGAGGAGATCGCCGCGACCCAGTCGAACATCGGCCGGATGCGCGCCGCGGGCGTCAAGGTGTCGATCGGGATGATCGATGACGATGAATCGCACCGTGACTTCGACGAGCGGCAATCTGCGGGCAACCTCGTGGCGCTGCAGAAGATCCCGGGGGCGAGCGGTGTCAGCTGGGGCGACGCGCTGGCGATGATCACGTCCAAACCCGCGGAAGCGGTCGGGCTGGGCGGGCAGATCGGCCGGCTCTCTCCCGGCGAGCATGCGGACGTAGTCATCTGGTCGGGCGACCCGCTCGAAGTGACGAGCGGCGCCGAACAGGTGTTCATCGACGGCGTTCAGCAGCCGCTCGACGATCACCAGTCGCGTCTTCTTGAGCGCTATCGCTACCTACAGCGGACCGACATGCCGAAGGCGTATCGCCCCTGACACTCGCGCTGCGGGCGCGCAGCCGCTAAATCAGCACCGATGACACGCAAGTTCTTCGGCACCGACGGGATTCGCGGAACGACCAACGTCCATCCGATGACCGCACAGACGGCGCTCTGCGTCGGCATGGCGGCGGGCGCGCACTTCCTCCGCGGCGACCACCGCCACCGCGTCGTGATCGGCAAGGATACGCGGCTTTCCGGCTATATGATGGAATCGGCGATGGTCGCGGGCTTCACCAGTGTCGGCATGGACGTGGTGCTGCTGGGTCCGATGCCGACCCCGGCGGTGGCGATGCTCACCCGCTCGATGCGTGCGGACCTCGGCGTGATGATCAGCGCTTCGCACAATCCGTTCGCCGATAACGGGATCAAGCTGTTCGGGCCCGACGGCTACAAGCTTAGCGACGAGGACGAGCAGGCGATCGAGAAACGGCTGGAAGCAGGCCCGAAGCTCGCAAAATCGGACATGATCGGCCGCGCACGCCGGATCGACGATGCCCGCGGCCGCTACATCCAGTTCGCCAAGGACACCTTCCCCGAGCATCTCCGGCTCGACGGCCTGAAGGTCGTAGTCGATTGCGCGAACGGCGCCGCCTACCATGTCGCGCCCGAGGCACTGTGGGAGCTCGGCGCCGAGGTCGTTGCCGTGGGGGTCAATCCCGACGGCCTCAACATCAACGCCGGCTGCGGTTCCACCCATCCCGAGCTGATGCAGGAAACGGTGGTCGCGAGCGGTGCCGACATTGGTCTTGCGCTCGACGGCGATGCTGACCGGCTGATCGTAGCGGACGAGAAGGGCCAGCTGGTCGACGGTGACCAGTTGATGGCGCTGATCGGGCTTGGGCTGCACGCCCGCGGCGCGCTCAAAGGTGATGCGGTGGTCGCGACTGTGATGTCCAACCTCGGCCTTGAGCGGAAGCTCGGCGAAGCGGGCCTGAAGCTGCTCCGGACGAAGGTCGGAGACCGCTACGTGCTAGAGGAAATGCGCGCGCGCGGCTGCAACGTCGGAGGCGAGCAGTCGGGGCACATCATTCTTGCCGACCATGCGACCACGGGCGACGGCCTCGTCGCCGGCCTTCAGGTGCTGGCGGCGCTTGTCGAGGCGAAAGCGCCCGCGAGCGCGTTGCTGCGCCAGTTCGAGCCGCTTCCGCAGCTTTTGAAGAACGTGCACTTCAACGGCGGCGCCGAGCCGCTCGAGACCGACAGCGTCAGGAAGCGGATTGCCGCGGCCGAGGCGGAGCTCGAAGGCCGCGGGCGTCTCGTCATCCGCAAATCGGGCACCGAGCCGCTGATCCGGGTGATGGCCGAAGGCGACGATGCGAAGCTCGTTGAGCGTGTCGTCGACGATATCTGCGAGGCGGTGCGGTCGGCCGCGTGAACCATTTCTTGGTAATTGTCGGCCTAACGACGTTGCCGTGCACATGGAAAACTTCGCCCCGGGAAAGGGGTCGAAGGCGCGTAGCGTGACGCCGACGGCTCGCATCCTCATCATCGCCGGCTCCGATTCCGGAGGCGGTGCAGGCATTCAGGCCGACATCAAGACCGTTGCTTTGCTCGGCGGCCATCCGATGACGGCTGTCACGGCCGTTACCGCGCAAAATACGCTCGGCGTCGACGCAATCCACCCGATTCCCGCCGAGATGATCCTCGCGCAGATCGACACGGTCGTCGCCGACATCGGGGTCGATGCGGTCAAGATCGGGATGATCGGAAGCGCCTTCGCGGCAAAGCAGGTTGCGAGCCGTCTGCAGGAAATGAAAGCGGCGCAGCCGGGGCTCCCAATCGTGTTCGACCCGGTCATGGCGTCGACCAGCGGCGGCTCGCTCGCGGACGATTCCACCATTGCCGCCTTCGGCCGGCTCATGGACGTGGCGACGGTCGCGACGCCCAACCTGCCCGAGCTCAAGCGCCTCACCTCCGAAGAAGACCCGGTCGCCGCCGCGCTTCACCTCGTCGGCGAGCATGGCTGCGCGGTGCTGATCAAAGGCGGCCACGATGAGGGGAACGCGCTGGCCGACGCGCTCATCGAGGAAGACAATATGACGAGCTGGCAGGGCCAGCGGATCGAGACGACCAGCACGCACGGCACCGGCTGCACGCTGGCGAGCGCGATTGCTTTGTTCCTCGCCCAGGGTTCGAGCCTTTCCGACGCGGTCGCCCGCGCGCGCGAGTTCGTGCGCGTTGCGCTCCATGACGGGCCGGGGCTGGGGAATGGCGCTGGCCCGATCGGCCAGTCGAACGTGCGCCTGGACGTCGGCGCCGGCCCGAGGCTCAATCAGGTCACTGTCACAGGCACCAATTACCGTCGCTCGACCGAGTTCTACCGCAGCCTCGGCCTCAAGCAGATCATCGACAGTCCCGACACGGGCTACGCGCGCTTCGAGACCGCGGGCGGAGTGACGCTCTCCGTACAGATCGACCCGCACGAGAAGATCCAGGCGACGACCGCGATCTACCTCGAGTGCGACGACCTCGACGAGCGTGTGGAGCAGCTCGCGCGCAGCGGTATCGCGTTCGAACACGGACCCCGAAACCAGCCCTGGATGTGGCGCGAGGCGCGGCTCCGCGACCCCGACGGCAACATCATCTTCTTTTACAAGGCCGGCGAAGCGCGCCGCTTTCCGCCTTGGCGGATGGAAAACTAGACTTTTCCACAGCTTCTGTCGGCTGAGCGTCTGGACCGCCGCCCGCGCGCGGGTGCAAGAGTCCGACTCGATGCCGCGGCGCTGTTCCTTCAAGCTCGAGCTCGACTATCCGCAGCCGCTCGCCGGGGTCGACGAGGCGGGATGCGCTCCGCTAGCGGGGCCGGTGGTCGCGGGCGCCTGCATCCTCGACCGCAGCAAATTTCCCCGCGGGATCGACGATTCGAAGAACCTGCCGATCGAAAAGCGCGAGGCGCTCTACGCCAAGCTGGTGAAATGCTCCGCTTGGGCGGTCGGAATCGCGAGCGTCGAGGAAATCGACCAGCTCAACATCTATTGGGCCCGCATGCTGGCGATGGCTCGCGCGGTCGAGGCGCTGGGCCTTGAGCCCGCCTGGGTGCTGGTCGACGGCAATGCCTGCCCGAAGTGGCAGCGGCCCTCCAAGGCAATCGTCGATGGGGACGCCAAATGCCGCTCGATCGCCGCCGCTTCGATCATTGCCAAGGTCACCCGCGACCGGATCATGGCCGATCTTGCCCGCGAATATCCCGGCTACGGGTGGGAGACGAATAGAGGCTACGGAACGCCCGAGCATTGGCGTGCGCTTCACGCGCTCGGCCCGACGCCGCTCCACCGCCGAAGCTTTCCGAAAGTCCGCGCCGCAATCGATGGCGACAAGCAGCCCGAGCTGGTGTTCGAAGAAATCGGCACAAGCGAGTCTTCCGCGCCACACACACCAGCGGTTGAGTCCATCGAGATCATCGAGACTCAACATCTTGTAGGTTTGCCGCCCGCCGCAGCCTAACCCTAGGCGTCCGCAGCGTCGCGTTAACCGTTGTCTGCTTGACCGCGACTCCCGCCTGACTCACCCTTTGCGGCTTGAGTAAGGGGGCACGCGTCCGATGAACCTGATCGCCCGCATTGCGGAGCAGCCGAGAAGCTTCCGTCCAGCAACGGCGGCGAAGCGCGAGCTTCCCCTAGACACGATCCTTCAAGGCGATTGCATCGCCGAAATGGCGCGGCTCCCGGACAAGAGCATCGACATGATCTTCGCCGACCCGCCCTACAATCTCCAGCTCGGCGGCGACCTTTTCCGTCCCGAGGGCAGCCGGGTCGACGCGGTCGACGACGAATGGGACAAGTTCGACAGCCTCGCGACCTACGACAATTTCACCCGCGACTGGCTCGAACAGGCGCGGCGGGTGCTGAAGGACGACGGCACGATCTGGGTGATCGGCAGCTATCACAACATCTATCGCGTTGGGACCTTGCTCCAGGACGCCGACTTCTGGATCTTGAACGACATCGTCTGGCGCAAGACCAACCCGATGCCGAACTTTCGCGGCACGCGCTTCACCAACTCGCATGAAACGCTCATCTGGTGCGCCAAGGACGAGAAGGCGCGCAACACCTTCAATTATCGCGCAATGAAGGCATTGAACGACGATCTTCAGATGCGCTCTGACTGGCTGCTGCCGATTTGCGCGGGCGCCGAGCGGGTGAAGGGCGAGGACGGCGCGAAGGCGCATCCGACGCAGAAGCCGGAGGCTTTGCTCTACCGGATCCTGCTCGCCTGCACGAAGCCGGGCGACGTGGTGCTCGATCCCTTCTTCGGCACTGGCACGACCGGTGCGGTCGCCCGCCGGCTGGGCCGCCGCTGGATCGGGATCGAGCGCGAGCGCGCCTATGCGAAGGTCGCCCGTGAGCGGATCGCGTCGACCCTGCCGCTCGACGAAAGCGCCATGCGCACCGTGCCCGACAAGCGCGAGCAGCCGCGGGTCGCCTTCGGACTTCTCGTCGAGAGCGGAATGGTGCCGCCGGGGACTGCGCTCACCGACGCCAAGCGCCGCTGGACCGCGACCGTCTGCGCCGACGGTTCGGTCGCCTCGGGCAAGCACGCGGGCTCGATCCACAAAGTCGGTGCTGCACTTCAGAATGCGCCGTCGTGCAACGGATGGACCTTCTGGCATGTCGATGAGGGCGGCTCGCTGAGGCCGCTCGACGCCTTGCGGCAACAGCATCTCGCCGCGCTATAGCGCGGCCATGCGCACGCTTCTCAGGCCCACCGGCTTCGTCGATTCGCCGTTCGGGCACGACGGCAAAGTGGCGCGGCTCGCCGGAGGGATGAGCTGGTTCGCCGCGGTCGAGCTGCTTCGGGTCGAGGCCCACGAGCGAACCTCGACCGAACTAGTGCCCATTGAAGGCATCGAGGACCGCTTCGACGACGACATGGCAGCGCAATGGAAGGCGCTCACGTCGCCACGAGGGCCGTTGCAGATGGGCGAGCGCACGATCCGCCTCGACCAGCCGCAGGTGATGGGAATCGTCAACGCCACCCCCGACAGTTTCTCCGACGGTGGCCAGTTCGCCGATTCCGCGGCCGCGGCCGAAGCCGGGATGCAAATGTCTGCGCAGGGAGCCGCAATCATCGACGTCGGCGGTGAGTCCACCCGTCCGGGCGCCAGGCTCGTGTGGGAAGGGGACGAAATCGAGCGTGTCATACCCGTGATCCGTCAGCTCGCAGGCGGCGGCGCGGCGGTGTCGGTCGACACCCGCAAGGCTGACGTCATGACGGCAGCGATTCAAGCCGGCGCGCGGATGATCAACGATGTGTCGGCGCTGACCTACGACGGCCGCTCGACCGGAGTGGTCGCCGCATCCGGTGTTCCCGTCGTTCTGATGCACCACAAGGGTCCGCCGGAGACGATGCAGGACGACCCGCGCTACGACGACGTGCTTGTCGAAGTCTATGAATGGCTTGAGGAGCGGATCGCGGCTGCCGAGGCGGCAGGGATCAAGCGCGAACGTATCCTCGTCGATCCGGGTTTCGGCTTCGGCAAGAACGTCGGCCACAATCTCGAGCTGATGAACGGGCTCGCGCTATTCCATTCACTCGGCTGCCCGCTGGTGATCGGCACAAGCCGCAAGCGCACGGTCGGCGCGCTCTCCGGCGAAGCCCCGGCCGACCGCCGCCTCGGCGGAAGCATCGCCTTCGCGCTCAAGTCCGTGGAACAGGGCGTGCAGATTGTCCGCGTCCACGACGTCTTCGAAACGGTGCAGGCGCTGCGAATCTGGCGCGGAATGCGCGACCAGGCGCTGACCCCGCGCGCTGGGTGACCGCCTTGACGATCGTCAGCGGCGGCCAGACCGGCGTCGACCGCGCGGCCCTCGACGTCGCCCGAAAGCTCGGATTGCCCTACGGAGGCTATATCCCGCACGGCCGTTGGACCGAGCAAGGCCCGCTGCCCGGCGATTATGTAGGAATTGTCGAGACCGAGAGACCGGCACCCTCGAAGCGGACGAAATTGAACGTAAGAAAGTCGGACGCGACGCTCATCATTACTCGGGGCGAATGCGAAGGCGGCACGCTTCTCACGGCGGAAACCGCGCGGAAAGCCGGAAAGCCGCTGCTGATTGTCGATGTCGACTCGCTCGACGAGGATGCCGCGGCAGGGGCCATTTCCGATTGGATCGCCGCCATTCGACCGCACCGGCTCAATATCGCCGGTCCGCGCGCGAGCAAGCGACCGCACATCTATGCGATAGCCTATGGCATTCTGCTGGAGGCGCTTGGAGGCGCTTAAGCCGCGGTCGTGTCGATCCCGAGGCCGCCGAGCTTCCGGTAGAGCGTTGAACGGCCGATCCCGAGCCGGCGGGCAACTTCGCTCATCCGCCCGCGGTAATGGCCGATGGCGAGGCGAATGATGTCGGCTTCGATCTCATCGAGCGGCCGAAGGTGGCCGTCCGCCGTATAAAGGGTGACGCCCGGAGCTCCGGCAATCGCTTCTTCGCTCCGCGTTTTGCTGAGCGTCGGAGCAAAGTCGGTGCGCCGGCTGGTGAAGCGCGACTGCACCGCGATATGCGGGAAATGCTCGGCGGTGAGCGAGCGACCCTCGCACTGCAGCGCCGCTCGGAACAGCACGCCGGCGAGCTGGCGGACGTTGCCGGGCCAGCCGTAGCGCATCAGCAGCGCGAGCGCGTCGTCGCCGATCGAAAGCGGCTTTAGATCGGCCTGTTCGGCCACCCGGCTGAGCAGATGCTTGGTGAGTGCCGGAATGTCGCTGCTGCGTTCGCGAAGCGGCGGCAGGGATACGGTGGTCGCCCCGATCCGCTCGGCAAGACCGGGGTTGAACTCGTCGGGAAGCGGGCGGCTGCTGGTGGCGATGACTCGGACGTCCACCGAGTGACTGCCGTTCAGCCCTACCGGCCGCACCTCGCCCGTCGCGAGCATTCGGTCGAGCCGTTCCTGAGTCTCGGACGGGAGCGCTGCGATCTCGTCGAGGATCAAGGTGCCGCCATCAGCCTGGACGAGCTTGCCCGTCTTTGGAGCGAAGGCGCCTGCGAATGCGCCTTTCTCATGGCCGAACAGCTCGCTGTCGATGATGTTCGCGGGAATCGCCTTGCAGTCGAGGCTGAGCAGCGGCCCCTTGTTCCGAAGGCTGGCAGCGTGGATCGCGCGCGCGACCGTCTCTTTACCGGTGCCGGGCTCCCCAAGAACCAGGACCGGGAGGCGGTTGCGGGCGGACTTGGCAGCGATCGCGAGGGCGGCACGAAATTCAGGTGCCGACCCGACCAGCTGCTCGAGTTCGAGCGGCGGCGCGAGCTTTTCTGAGACCGGCGCCAGCTCGCCTGAGGCTCGACGACGATCGGCATTGGCGGCAAGCGCCTCGAGCAGCCGCTCCGGCGCGACCGGCCGCACGAGGAAATCCGAGGCGCCGGCGCGCATCGCCTCGACCGCGGTGGAAACGGTGTCGCTGTGCGAGAGCACGATCACCGGGAGGTTTGGCCGGTGCTCGCGCAGCACCTCGATCAGCGCGGGCGCGTCGTCGACATCCCAGCTGCCGAAGATCGCGGCCTGCACCTCGCGCCCGTGCGGACCCTGCAGCAGCGCCACGGCAAGCTCGTCATCAGCGGCGCCCACGACGCTCCAACCGGCGCGCGCCGCAATGGCCGCAATCAGCCGCCGCTCGTCGGCGTTGGAGTCGAGAAGCAGGAGCGAGCGTGTGGGTTCTTCGCGCATTTTTCGTCTTTCGAGCCGCAGCCTAGGCCCTAAGGAGTAAAGGGGGCCTTAAGCCGACATCCGACGGGGCTTGGGGAGCGCGGCTTGCCTTGTTATGGACGCGGCCAACCCGCAATCGACGAAAAGGGATCAATGATGGCCGAGGAAGAGCCGCTGCTTGTCAGCCCGCCCACGCAGGACGTCGCCGTTCACGTCCGCGATTATGAGCGCTTCACGAAGCTGATGTTCAGGGGCGCGATCGTGTGCCTGGTTATCGGCATTTTCTCGCTGATCTTCATCAAGGCCTATTGGTAAGCCTTCACGGATGAAGATCGCGGTCCTGAAGGAGGCGGCCGGCGAGACGCGTTGCGCCGCGACTCCCGAGACCGTGAAGAAGTTC
The DNA here is from genome assembly GCA_013361785.1 of Sphingomonas sp. Lineage (GTDB taxonomy): Bacteria > Pseudomonadota > Alphaproteobacteria > Sphingomonadales > Sphingomonadaceae > Sphingomicrobium. Next base: position 23,738 of record JABFXK010000086.1, on the reverse strand, counting down.
GCAGCCCTCGGTGCCGAGATGGCGGTGGAAACGGGCGCTGGCGCAAGTGCCTCGATCTCCGATTCCGATTTCGACCATGCGGGCGCCAAGGTCGCCGCACGCAAGGATGTGCTCAAGGGCGCCGGAGTGATCTTGTGCATCAACGGCCCGGATCCGGAATCGGTAGCGGGCGCCGGCAAGGGAGCGCTCCTCGTTGGCGCACTCGATCCGGCACGCTCGGCTGAGCGTATCAATGCCTATGCCGCGGCAGGCCTGGAGGCGCTGGCGATGGAGTGGATGCCGCGCATCACTCGCGCCCAGTCGATGGACATCCTCTCCTCCCAGTCCAACCTCGGCGGCTACAAGGCGGTGGTCGACGCCGCGTCGGCTTACGGCCGCGCCTTCCCGATGATGATGACGGCGGCGGGGACGATCAGCCCGGCCAAGGTCTTCGTGATGGGAGTCGGAGTCGCCGGCCTGCAGGCGATCGCGACGGCCAAGCGCCTCGGTGCGCAGGTCAGCGCCACCGACGTGCGCTCGGCGACAAAGGAGCAGATCCAGTCGCTCGGCGCGAAGCCGATCTTCGTCGAGAATGTCGCGGGGATCGAAGGCGAAGGCGCGGGCGGTTACGCGACGGAGATGTCGCCCGAATATCAGAAGGCCCAGGCGGAGCTGGTCTCCGGCCATATCGCGAAGCAGGACATCGTCATCACGACCGCGCTGATCCCTGGCAAGCCAGCGCCGCGGCTGATCAGCGATGCGCAGGTCGCGTCGATGCGGCCGGGCAGCATCATCGTCGACCTCGCCGCGGAGGCGGGCGGCAACGTCGAGGGGACCGTCAGCGGAGAGCGCGTCGACAAGCACGGCGTGGCCATCATCGGCGCGTCGAACCTCGCGCGGAGCCTCGCTGCGGACGCCTCGGCGCTGTTCGCCCGCAACCTCTACAATTTCCTCAGCGCCTTCTGGGACAAGGAACAGGGACGGCCGCTGCTTCCCGACGACGACGAGATCGTGAAGGCGATCCGCCTCACGCAGGACGGCAAGGTCGTGAACGAGCGGCTGACCGCCGCGTGACGTCGCCCGACATCCTCGTCATCGGCGGGGGGATTGCCGGCCTTTCCGCCGCCGCCGCGCTGTCGAGCCATGCTCGAGTGACGGTCCTCGAGGCCGAAGAGCAGATCGGCTTTCATTCGTCGGGGCGAAGCGCGACCATGGTCCATTATGCGCTCGGCGACCGGCTCGTCAGGGCGCTGACGCTCGCGAGCCGACCCTTCTTCGACGAGCCGCCCGACGGCTTCAGCGACGTGCCGCTCGGCCGGCGCACGCCGGTCCTGGTCCATGCCCGCGAGGACGAACGCGAGGCGCTCGACAAGCTCGACGCCGAAATCTCGCATTTCGCGACACTCGAGCGGCTCGATGCCGCGGGTGTGCACACGCTTTGCCCGCTGCTCAGGGAAGATGCGCGGCACGGCATCGCAGACCTCAACGGGACACGGCTCGATCCGCACGCGCTCCTCCAAGGCAATCTGCGCAAGCTGAGGAGCCGCGGGGGCGAACTGCATACCGGGCACCGGATCGCGGCGATCGCCCGGGAAGGGGCGACGTGGGCCGTGACGAGCGAAAAAGGCGAACGCTTTTTCGTTCCGACCCTCGTCAACGCCGCCGGTTCGTGGGCCGATCGCATTGCCGAGCTCGCCGGAGTGCAGCCGATCGGCCTCGAGCCCAAACGCCGAACGATCATCACCTTCGACGCGCCCGCGGGCACTGACCTCGAGCATCTGCCGTTCACCAAGACGATCGGAGACGAGCTCTATTTCGGGTCGGAGAGCGGGCGCCTCTTCGCCTCGCCGATGGACGAGGTGCCGAGCGAGGCGACCGACGCCCAGCCCGACGAATATGAAGTCGCGCTCGCCGCCTACCGAATGGGTGAGCGTACGACTGTCGAGGTCCGGCAGATCCACAGCAAATGGGCCGGCCTCCGCACCTTCACGTCCGACCGGCACCCGGCGGTCGGCTTTGCGCCGGACTCGGAAGGGTTCTTCTGGCTGGCGGGGCAGGGGGGCTTCGGGCTCCAGACCTCGCCGGCAATGGCAGCGATCGCCGAATCGCTGATCGGCGGCACGGCCTGGCCGGTACCCGACGTCGCAAGGGAGGACCTACTCCCCGACCGCTTCCTCCGGCAGCCGGCATAGGTCGACCCAGCGCTTCCCTACGAGCTCGAACAGGCGGTCGGTCGGCACTTCAACCGAAGTGTTGAGCGACCCGCCAGCCGGATAGACGACCTCGAACGTCTGGAGCGAAACGTCGACATAGACCGGCAGCGGGTTCTTGAGCCCGAACGGGCAGACGCCGCCGACCGGGTGACCGGTCACCTCGAACGTCTCTTCGGGCCCGAGCATCCGTGGCCGCGCGCCGAACTCGTCCTTGCATTTGCGGTTGTCGAGCCGGGCGTCGCCACGCGTGCAGAGCAGGAAGAGATGCTCGCCCGCACGCACTGCCAAGGTTTTCGCGATCCGCCCCGGTTCCACTCCGAGGGCCTTCGCCGCCGTATCGACTGTCGCGGTGGTTTCCTCGACCTCGATCAGCCGGAGGTCAGGCGCGTTCTCAGCGAGCCACTGCCGAACCGAAGCGAGGCTCATTCGCCGATCAGGTGGAGCGCGATCTGGCGCTCGGGGGTGTTACGGCGGTGCTCGAACAAGAAGATGCCCTGCCACGTGCCGAGCGCGGGCCTTCGGTCCTTCACGGGAATGGAAAGCTGCGTCGCGGTGAGCGCTGTCCGGAGGTGCGCGGGCATGTCGTCGGGTCCTTCGTCGTCATGCTCGTATCCCGCGCCTTCGGGAGCGATGCGCTCGAAATAGGCTTCGAGGTCGTGCCGCGCTGCCGGCGCGGCATTCTCCTGAATGATAAGAGACGCCGAAGTGTGACGGCAGAAGAGGGTCAGCAGACCCTCGCGAATTCCGCTGTCGGCGACGAAATGCTGCACGTCATCGGTAAATTCATGCAGCCCGGCGCGACTCGCGCGAATCGACAAGGTGGTGCTGGCCTGCCGGAGCATCGGGGCGGACTAGCGTGCTGGGCAGGAACGTTCCAGAAGCCCCAAAATAAAAGCGCCCGCGAGATGCGGGCGCTTTCTAACGGTTTGAATTGGTGCGACGATCAGCCGCCCCCGCCGGTGCCGGTCCAGCCGCCACCCATCAGCCAGGTCCAAAATCCGCGAGCGCTTTTGGTCTTCTTCATCGGGATGCCCCTTTGTCCACTGCGATTCGGCAGTCGTGGGCATATTAACCTTAATCGATATGGTTGACAAACGATTCACCATTTCGGGCGGTGAGTGAGCCTGCACCCTGTCTCAATTTGCAACGGATTGTGGAGCAGTGCGCGGCCGGCTGTTCAGCCGCAGGCGCTGGCGAATTCAGGCGGCGCTGCGTCGACGGACGGCCGAGACGCGCTTGGCCAGGGCTTCGAGGCTCATCGGCCGACCGACAGCGAAGCCCTGCGCAATGTCGCACTCGAGCTCGACCAGCGTCTCGAGGATGTCGCGGTGCTCGACCCCTTCGGCAACGACCTTCCGGCCGAGCGAATGCGCAAGGCCGATCGTGGACTGCACCATCAGCCGGTCGCTTCGGTTGTCGACGATACCTTTGACGAAGCTCTGATCGATCTTGATCTCGTTCGCGGGGATTTTCTTCAGATAGTCGAGCGTCGATTGTCCGGTCCCGTAGTCGTCGATCGCAATATTGACGCCGAGGTCCCGAAGCCGGTTGATCATGTCGAGCCCCTCGCCGGTGTCGGCAAGCGCGGCAGTCTCGGTCAGCTCGAGAGTCAGATGGTTTGGGGCGAGCCCGTGGCGCGCGAGCAAGGCGGAAAGCCGAAGCGTGAATCCCTTGTCGGTCAGGAGCCGCGCCGAAAGGTTGACTGCGATATCGAAGTCGGCTGCGCGCTTGATCATCTGCACACCGGCCGCGACCGCCTTCTCGAGAACGAAGTCGGTAAGCTTGCCGATCCGATTATGCTGTTCCGCGGCAGCGACGAACTCGGTTGCCGCGATCGGGCCCTTCTCCGGGTGCGTCCAGCGGGCGAGCGCTTCGGCGCCGATGATCCTGCGCGTCGCGACGTCGAGCTTGGGTTGATACGCGACCCAGACTTCTCCGCGGTCGATCGCCTCGTCGAGCTGGCTGAGCATGGACAGCTTCCACGACGCGTTCTCGAGCGTCTCGGGGTCGTGGTACTTCCATTTGAGGCCGTGGTGCGCCGCTTCGTCGGCAGCGACGAGCGCGCTGGCGAGACGGTTGGCAAGCGAGCGGCCGCTCCCGATCTCGACCCCGAACGAAATGGCGAGATCGATCGAAAGACCCGCGATACGTGCGGGGTTGCGGAACAGCGCGTGGAGAGCTTCGAGATGATTGCCGAACGGCTGCTTCGGCTCCTCGAACCAGCCGAAGATCCCGCCGTCACCCTGGTAGAGAAGCCGATCAGGGGAGCCGACATTCAGCCGGGCGACGATCTGCTCGATCAGCTGCCGCTCGTTATTCGGCGGCAGCGCGGCGACGATCTCTTCATAGTTCAGGATGCGCGCAGCAACGATCGCGTGCTTGCGGCCTTCGCGGTTGGCACGCAGCGCGTCGAGGTTGGGAAGGTTGGAGACGGGGTTCACCAGGCCGCGGGCGCGGTATGTCCGCCAAGCGACGACGACGCCAACGGTCAGCAGGATGAAGAGCCCAGGCGTTACGTCGAGCGTAATCAGTTTGTCTTCGAGGATCGCCGGCACAAGCAGGAACAGAAGCGCTCCACCGCCAAGCAACCACATCCGATGTGCTAAACGGCGCCGACGTACTGCCACGGTGGCAATTGCCAAAGCGACGAGAAACAGCGGAATCCAGCCGAAATACACTGGGTTCCCGCGCTTGAGGGTCTCGGCGCCGAGGATCTGGACGTAAGCGCCAGCCATCTTGCCGCTGCCGGGACTGAAATCCTGGTCACCGAGAGATTCGCTGACCCATGCGACCATCACATCTTTGCCGCGGAAGAGCCGCGGAACAGGCGCGATGCGGAGACGGACGGGACAGACTTCGGGTCGATCGAATAGTCGACCATGAAGGTCCCATTGGCTTGGCCCGAGCGCTCGGCGAGCAGCACCGCGTAGGACGGAAGCGCAACCCCGCCGATCGGAACTGCGTAGGGCAGCTCCCAGATAGCGTTCTGATAATTGTAGTGGGCGCTGATGTTTCCAAGGTGCGCGTATCGGGCAATCTCCGGCAGCGCTGAGGGTCCATTAGGCGCTTCCCTATCGGTCCCGGCGCGGGTTCGGACGGCGATGTAGACCCGTTTCGAACGCTTGATCGCCTCGGCGAAAGCGGTGTCGTCCGTGGCATTGGTCGGGCCGTAGAAGGTGAGGTCGAAGAAAATGCGCTTCGCGCCCGCCTTGGTCAGGACGTCGGTAATTCGGCCGAAGTCGCTTCGCGGCCAAGGCCATCGGCCGACGTCGTGCAACGAATTGTCGTCGATTTTCACCAGAACGATGTCGCCGCTGGCCTTGTGTCGATGGAGCTGGTTTCGCGCGACGCGCAGCCAGTCCTCGGCGATCTCTCCGAAGCCGATCAGCCCGAAGACAAGTCCGGCGATCGCCACCCACAGAAGAAGTTTCCAGGACGGCTGCTCGGCGATAGCTGTTTGGCGCTTCGACACCAGAGCGCACTTTCCTTCCCAATTGGTCTCCCCCGCATTGCGCGCGAAAAGGTTAGGAAACCGCTAACCGCGTTCAAATTAACGGGCTTGCCCCTCGACAGCCGAAAATCCACCCGCCACTAATGTGGGCGAAGCCTCGTGGGAGGGGTCATGGACTTCATCTCGATCCTGTCGATTTTCGTGCTCGCCTGTTTCGTTGGCTATTATGTGGTTTGGTCGGTGACTCCGGCGCTCCACACGCCGCTGATGAGCGTCACCAACGCCATCTCCTCGGTCATCGTCGTCGGGGCGCTGATTGCCGCCGCGGCTGCCGGCAGCCCCAGCTCCAAATGGCTCGGCCTGGCCGCGGTGACGCTCGCCAGTGTGAACATCTTCGGTGGCTTCGCGGTCACCCAGCGCATGCTCTCGATGTACAAGAAGCGGGAGCGCAAGGATGGGTGAGGCCGCCGCGCACGCGCAGCCCGCCTGGGTCCTGCTCGCTTACCTCATTGCCGGCGTCTGCTTCATTCTCGCGCTGAGGGGGCTGTCGAGCCCGGAGACAAGCCGGCGCGGCAACTGGACCGGCATGATCGGCATGACGATCGCGGTCGTCACCACACTAGCGATCCACCAGATCGCATCGCTGCCCGAGATCATCGGCGCGATGGTGATCGGCGGCGGGATCGGGGTCGTCACCGCGCGCAAGATCCAGATGACGGCGATGCCGCAGCTGGTGGCGGCTTTCCACAGCCTGGTCGGCCTTGCGGCGGTGCTCGTCGGCGCGGCCGCCTACCTGAATCCGCTCGCGTTCGGGATCGGCGTTCGAATCACCCCGATCGCCTCGCCATCGTTCGTGAGCATCCTGCCGGTCAGCCGCGTCGAGATGGGCCTCGGCGTGGCCATCGGGGCGATCACCTTCTCCGGCTCCGTGATCGCCTTCCTCAAGCTCAACGGCAATATGTCGGGCAAGCCGATCCTGCTGCCGCTTCGGCACGTGATCAACCTCGGCACGCTGGCCGCGATCCTCGGGCTGATCGCTTACTTCACGCAGGACCAGTCGCCCGTCGTCTTCGGGCTTATTGCGGCGCTCAGCTTCGCCATCGGGTTCCTGCTGATCATCCCGATCGGCGGCGCCGACATGCCGGTCGTGATCTCGATGCTCAACAGCTACTCGGGCTGGGCGGCCGCAGCGATGGGCTTCACGCTCCACAACAGCGCGATGATCATCACCGGCGCCCTGGTCGGAAGCTCGGGCGCGATCCTCAGCTACATCATGTGCCGGGCGATGAACCGCAGCTTCATCTCGGTCATCGCCGGCGGGTTTGGAGCGGTCGCGAGCAGCGGCGATGCCGCGGCGATCGACCGGCCGTACAAGCGCGGATCGGCCGAAGACGCGGCCTTCCTGATGGCGCAGGCGGAACAGGTCATCATCGTTCCCGGCTACGGAATGGCGGTCGCGCAGGCGCAGCATGCGGTGCGCGAAATGGCCGACTTGCTCAAGGCGAAGGGCGTGACCGTCAAATATGCGATCCACCCGGTGGCAGGCCGAATGCCGGGGCACATGAACGTGCTGCTGGCCGAAGCCAACGTGCCCTATGACGAAGTGTTCGAGCTCGAGGACATCAACAGCGAGTTCGCGCAGACCGACGTCGCTTATGTGATCGGCGCCAATGACGTCACCAATCCCGCTGCGAAGAACGACAAGGGCTCGCCGATCTACGGAATGCCGGTGCTCGACGTGGAGAAGGCGCGGACCTGCTTGTTCGTGAAGCGCTCGATGGGCGGAGTCGGCTATGCCGGCATCGATAACGAGCTCTTCTACCGCGACAACACGATGATGCTGCTGGGCGACGCCAAGAAGATGACTGAAGAGATCGTAAAAGCGCTCGGTTGATTTTGATTCATTTCCCGTAAACTCAAACGTTTATGCCTTGTCGGCAGCAGCAACTTGGCTGACAAATGCGGCGAATCGCGCCGACTCCGTCAGCAGCGATTCAGCTGCAGAGTAGAAGATTGCTCGCGGGCAAGGGCGGGAAGGGAAAGGCGTTGCGCAAGCTGGGCATCATCGGCGGGACGAGCTGGTCGTCAACCGCCCTCTATTACGACCATATCAACCGCGGCGTCGCGCAGCGGCTCGGCGGGCTCAACAGCGCGCTACTGGCGATCGAAAGCCTCAATCTCGCTCAAGTCGCCGAGATGGAGCTGTCCGGCGACTGGGACGGCGTCGCCGAGACGCACATCGAGGCGGCGAAGCGCCTCGTGAAGTGCGGCGTCGATGGCGTGATCATCACATCGAACACCGGCCACAAAGTCTATGAAGCGGTGAAGTCCCACATCCGTGTGCCCATGCTCCACATTGGCGAGGCGACGGCGGACAAGCTCGTCGCCGACGGCCGCAGCCGCATCGCGCTTCTCGGCACCCGTTTCACCATGACCGAGCCGCATGTGCGCGGCCGCCTGGAAAGCCGTGGCATCAGCCTGGTTCCGGTCGATCCGACATGGATTCGCGAAGTCGACCGGATCATCTTCGAGGAGCTCGCCGCCGGCCGCGTCGTCCGCGACAGCCAGCGCAAATTGAAGACGCTGGTCACCGAGCTGTCGAAGCAGAAGGCGCAGGCCGTCGTCCTCGGCTGCACCGAGATGGTGCTCGCCGTCGATGTTCGCGCCAACGTGCTTCCGGTCTACGACACGACCGCGATCCATGCCCGCGCCTGCGTCGAGTGGATGCTCGCCGAGGAAGAGGAGGCGAGGGTCGCCGCCTGACCCTCTCGCGCTCGCCACAGCTAGCGCTTATCTCGGCCATGTGAGCAAGGCCGACCGCCCCGACCATCCCAAATCTGCCGAGCGCTTCAACGAGGAGCAGGCGACCTACGCCGTGCGCGGAGCGGACCAGCCGGACCTCGAGAAAGGTGTGGCCGCCATCCGCGAGGTGCTGAAGACGCTTCCGCGCAATCCCGGAGTCTACCGGATGCAGGATGCACGCGGGGACGTTCTCTACGTGGGGAAGGCGCGGGCGCTGAGGAACCGGGTAACCAACTATACCCAGGTCGCCAAGCTGCCGAAGCGGCTGCAGCGGATGGTGTCGCAGACCCGGTCGATGACGATCGTCACGACGCGCACAGAGGCCGAGGCGCTGCTGCTCGAAGCGCAGCTGATCAAGCGCTTCCGCCCGCCCTACAACGTGCTTCTGCGCGACGACAAAAGCTTCCCCTTCATCCTGCTGCGCGAGGACCACGCGTTTCCGCGGGTCCAGAAGCATCGCGGAGCGCGTCGCATCAAGGGCCAATATTACGGTCCGTTCGCAAGCGCCGGATCGGTCACTCGGACGCTTAATGCGCTTCAGAAACTATTCCTGCTAAGAAGCTGTTCCGACAGCTATTTCGAAAACCGCTCGCGGCCGTGCCTGCTCTACCAGATCAAGCGCTGCTCGGCGCCCTGCGTGGGGCGCATCAGCGAAGCGGATTATGACGAGCTGGTCGACGACGCGAAGGCGTTCCTGGCCGGCAAGTCGACCGGCGTGCAGGCGCGCCTCAGTAAGCTGATGGCGGAGGCGGCGGAGAAGCAGGACTTCGAGCTCGCCGCCGTCTATCGCGACCGGCTGCGCGCGCTGACCTACATCCAGGGCAGTCAGACGGTGCATGCGGAAGGGCTCGGCGACGCAGACGTGTTCGCGCTCGCCTGCAAGGCAGGGACGGTGTCGATCCAGGCCTTCTTCATTCGCGGCGGGCAGTCTGGGGGGCACCGTGCCTTATTCCCTGCGCATACGAATGACATCCCCGAAGCGGATGTTCTGTCGAGCTTTCTCGTCCAGTTCTACTAGGACATGCCGCCGCCGCGGCGGATCCTCGCCGACCGCGAGCTCCCCGACCGGGCACTGCTCGAGGAGGCGCTTTGCGAGCGCTCGGGTCACAAGGTGGCGATCGAAATCCCGCAGCGCGGCTCGCGGCGCAAGCTGATGGAGCAGGCCAAGCGCAATGCCGAGGAGGCGCTCGACCGCCGGCTCGCTGAAACCACGACGCAGGGCAAGATCCTGCGGGAATTGGCCGATATGTTCGAACTTGCCGAAGTGCCCAAGCGCATCGAGGTCTACGACAACAGCCACATCATGGGGACGAACGCAACCGGCGCGATGATCGTCGCCGGGCCGGAGGGCTTTCGCAAGAACAACTACCGCAAGTTCAACATCAAGCGGCCTGAGACCCAGCCGGGCGACGATTTCGCGATGATGCGCGAAGTGCTCGAACGCCGCTTCGGCCGGCTGGAGTAGGATGATCCCGACCGGCAGAGCGGTGAATGGCCCGATCTCGTCCTGATCGACGGCGGCAAGGGCCAGCTGTCGGCCGTATCCGAGGCGATGGAGGACGCGGGCATTCACGACGTGCCGGTGGTCGGAGTCGCCAAGGGGCCGCACCACGGCCGGGAAGGGCGCGAAGTCTTCCATCTGCCTGGCGGGCGCGAGATCACGCTGCCGCCGAATTCGGCTTTGTTGTTCTATCTCCAGCGCTTGCGCGACGAAGCTCACAGGTTCGCGATCGGCACTCACCGGGCGAAACGGGCGAAGAGCCTTACCGTGTCGACGCTGGACGATGTGCCGGGCATCGGTCCCACCCGCAAGCGCGCGCTTCTGATGCACTTCGGGACTGCCCGCGCCGTCAAGGGTGCTGCGCTCGAAGACCTGGAGAAGGCGCCCGGGATCAGCCGCGCGACCGCCCGGCAGGTCTATGATTATTTCCATCCGTCGGGCTGTTGCGCGTCGCCACTCCAGCAATCGTTTGCGCCTTGAGGAACCATGGCGAGCATGGCGCCGTGGTCCGCCTGATGACTCCCGACCATGGATTGCAGGCGGCCTATGTCCGCGGAGCCCGCGGACGGCGCATGCGCCCTGTGCTGATCGCTGGCAATTCGGTCGAGGCCCAGCTCTCCGCGAGGACCGACACGCAACTTCCCCAGGCGACAGTCGAGCTGGTCCACAGCCGCGGTCCGCTGCTGTCGGAACCGCTGCCGGCGGCGGCCATCGAATGGGCGACGGTGCTCACCGCCACCGTTCTTCCGGAGGGCCAGCCGTACCCGCGGCTCTACGAGGCGCTTGAGGGATTGCTCGACGCGATCGAGGCCGCGCCCTCCGCTGGGGGCTGGGGCGCGGCGCTGGTCCGTTATGAGCTGCTGGTGCTTGCCGAACTCGGCTTCGGTCTCGACCTCGAGCGATGTGCGGTGACCGGATCGAACGACGGGCTCATCGCGGTCAGTCCCAAATCGGGGCGGGCTGTCAGCGCCGCGGAAGCCGAGCCCTATGCCGGAAAGCTTCTGCCGCTGCCTCCGTTCGTCCGCGATGGAGGCCCTGCGTCGTGGCAGGAAATCGTGCAGGGCCTGGCGCTTACCGGCCATTTCCTCATGCGCGACCTGATGACCGAGCGGTCCCGTCCGCTCGGCGAGGCGCGGGCACGGCTCGTCGACCGGCTTTGTCGAGCGGGCGGCCTTGCCTAGTTGTCAGTGCAATCGCGCCCGCTAAACATGGCGCCGTGACCATAGATACGCTCGCCATGCTGTTTCCGAACCTCGCCGTGACGCGCGGGATTGCCGTGCGTGTGGCGGTGAGCTTCCTTGCCGAGCAGTCCGACCCTTCCACGAACCGCTGGTTCTGGTCCTATCATGTACGGATCGAGAACGGCTCGGATGTCGCTGTCCAGCTGCTGTCGCGCAGCTGGTCAATCGTCGATGGCCGAGGAACCGTCCACGAGGTGGTCGGGGAGGGCGTCGTCGGGGAAATGCCGCTGATCGCCCCCGGAGCGAGCTTCGATTACGTCTCCGGCTGTCCACTCGACACGCCGAGCGGGGCGATGAGCGGGACTTACCGCATGGTCGACGAGGACGGGACCGCGTTCGACGTCGAGATCCCGCGTTTTCAGCTGCTCAGCTCCTGATTTCATTTCTCGGGGTTCAGGGCAGGTTTAGTATATGGGCCGCTATTCGTCCGGACTGGTGTCCGATGGGCAGCCGGCCTGAGATTCGCAATCGACGGGGCAGCATGTTCAATTTCGCTTCTCGACGGCAAAGCGGCCCCGCCGGCGCTCGCGGATGGCGCGCCTATGTCGTCGGCGACCTTCACGGTCGTCTCGATCTCCTCGATCAGCTGCTCGACAAGATCCACGAGGACATCCACCGGCGGCCCGCGCGCAAGGTGCTTCTCGTCTTTGTCGGGGACCTGATCGACCGTGGCCCGAACTCGGCCCAGGTGGTCGAGCGACTCCGGACTTACAGGCACTCTGGAGTGCGAACCGTTTTCCTGCTCGGCAACCACGAGGAGGTCCTTCTGCGGATACTCGCCGGAGATGCGAACCTGGTTACGGATTGGCGGCGCTTCGGCGGCACCGAATGCCTGAAGAGCTACGGCGTCGACGTGGCCGATCTGACCGGCCTCGACGACGAGCAGGCCCTTGGCGTCATCCGGGAGGCTATTCCGAAGCGCCACGTCGAATTCCTCGAAAGCTTCGACGACAGCTGTCGCTTCGGTGACTATCTGTTCGTTCACGCGGGAATTCGGCCGGGCGTCGAATTCGACCAGCAGCGTCAATCCGATCTACGCTGGATTCGTGAGGAATTCCTGTTCGACGAAACCGATCACGGCTTCGTGGTCGTCCACGGGCATACCATCAGCCCCGAGGTCGAAATGCGGCCGAACCGCATCGGAATCGACACTGGCGCCTACCGAAGCGGCGTGCTCACGGCGCTCGCGATCGAAGGGTGCGACAGCTGGCTGCTCGACACAAGAACGGCCGCGGAGCAGCCGGCTGCGCCGTAATTTGAACCATTTCGGACATTAGTCACTCTACATCCGACGAATTTTCGAATAGGAAGCTCCGACGTTTGGGGAGGAATGGTCGTGTTTGCTGATCGTGTCGAACGTCCTGTACTTGCCGGCCTCGCGATTGTTGCGATGGTGCTGACGAGTGCCTGCGCAGATACGCGCGGAGGAAGTCTGCCCTATGATAAGCCGCTTGCGGCGCCGGACGAGCAGCATTTCGAAACCCTGCCGGAAGACTACAAGATCGCGCCGATGGATACGCTTGCAGTCAAGCTGTACCAGGGCAATCTCCTTCCGGGCCAGGATCAGATCTCGGGCGATTATGCCGTGGATCTGGCAGGCCACATTTCCCTGCCTCTCGTCGGGGAGGTCGAGGCGGCCAACCTCACGACAGCGCAACTCGATACAAAACTGTCGCAACTGTACGGCACCAAATATTTCGAACATCCCGACGTCAGCGTCGCGATCAAGAAGTCGACGGCCCATGTGGTCACCGTCGATGGAGCCGTTCAGAAAGGCGGGCAGTTCCCGATCGCGGGACCGATCACGCTCATCCAGGCTATCGCGTTGGCCGAAGGAACGACGGAGGATGCCAACGCCCGTCGCCTTGCGGTCTTCAGGACGATCGGCGGGCAGCGGCAGGCAGCAGCGTTTGACCTCACGGCCATTCGGCGCGGCGAAGCGCCCGATCCGCAAATCTATCCGGGCGATATCATCGTGGTCGACGGATCGAAGGTTAAGCAGGCCGAGAAGCAGATTTTCCAGGCTCTGCCGTTGATTGGAATTTTCCGGCCGTTCTGAGTGCGCTTCGGGGCGACTAATAAGCGAGGCAAGCAACCGTGAACACAAGCCTGCCAGTACCGAACGACGGCCCGTGGCCAGTCGGAGCTTACAATCCCGACGCGGATCAGCTGACGCGCGGTCAACGCAATTATTCGTCAGCGAATATGCTCGATTTTGCGACGTTGCTGCGCATCATCCATCACTGGCGATGGCTGGTCCTCGGCGCGATTGCCCTCGGCCTTGCAGGCGCGATCCTCATAACCTTGCTGACGCGGCCGGTTTATCGGGCCTGGGTCACTCTCGAAGCGAATCCGCCTTCGTTCCAGGTCACCGACGCTAAGGACGGTGATCAGACTGATGTCACCGGCGGCGATCCCATCGGATTCGTTGCGACTCAGGTCGGCCTGGTTCAGAGCAGGAGCGTAGCCGAACGCGCGGCTCAGGAGCTCAATCTACCCAATAACCCGGAAGTGGTTCGGCAGGACCTAGACGCGTCAAAGCGCCTGTGGACCGCGACGCAAATGATCACCCAAAACCTGAACGTTACTCCTCCCGAGATCGGCGAGCTCATCAGGTTCAGTTACGATTCGACCTCGCCGCAACTCGCGGCATCGGTTGCCAACGCAGTCGCCGACAGTTTCATCAATACCGCGATTCAAAGGCGCTACGAATCCTCGGCCTACGCGCGAAATTTCCTGGAGCGGCAGATCAGCAAGACGCGCGGCGATCTCGAGAATTCAGAGCGCGCGCTGGTCAGTTATGCGCAGCAGCAGGGGATCATCAACACCTCGGGTGCCGATCCGGCGGCGACCAGCCAGTCGCAAGGCGATACCAACTCGCTCCAGGGCCAATCGCTCGTGAAGCTCAACGAGGCGCTTGCGGACGCAACTGCGCGCCGCGTCGCGGCCGAGGGCGCCTATCAGCAATCGCTGGCGGCGGGCCCGGGCTCGGAGGTGACGCAGAGCACCCAAGTCTTGATCCAGCAGCTTGCGGCGCTGCAGGCGCAATATCAGCAGAAGCGCGCCTTCATGAAGCCGGAGCATCCCGAGATGGTCAGCCTTCGCGCGCAGATCGACGAGCTGCAGCGGCAGATTTCGAAGGATCAGGCCCAGGTTACATCCGGGCGCAACAACGATCTGCTTGCCCAATACCGGGCTGCAGTCTCGGCCGAGAATGCGCTGAAGGGACGGGTCGCGCAGCTCAAGGGCGACGTGTTGAACCTGCGCGGCCGCAGCATCCAGTACACCATCCTGCAGCGCGAGGTGGATACAAACCGTGCTCTCTATGACGCGCTGCTTCAGCGCTACAAGCAGATCGGTGTTGCGGGAGGAGTCGGAGTTGCGCCCGTGTCCATCGTCGACCGCGCGGGCGTTCCAAAGGTTCCGTTCAAACCAAACCTCTTGCTCAACCTGATCGTGGGCCTCGGCCTCGGCCTTGCGGCCGGTATCGCCGGCGCGGTCGGTCTCGAATTCATCAACGACACGGTGAAAACGCGCGAGGATGTCCGCAAGAAGCTCGCTCTCGCCTGCCTTGGAGCAGTTCCGCGGACGCCGGCAAAGAACGCGTTCGTCGACGACCTTAAAAACCCGACGTCGATCATTTCAGAAGCTTATTCAGCGATTGTCACCGCGCTTCGGTTCAGCACCGAATCGGGAATGCCCAAAGTCCTCCTGCTGACGAGCACCCGCTCCGGCGAAGGCAAATCCTCGTCTGCGCTGGCGATTGCCCAGAATTTCGCCAGGCGCGGCAAATCCGTGCTGCTGATCGACGCCGACCTGCGCAAGCCGGCGTTCAAGGCGGCAAGCGACAACCAGGGTCTGAGCAAGCTCCTGACGACGGACGACAAAGTCGAGGATCATGTCGTCGAGACCCAGCATCCCAATCTGTGGTTGGTGCCCAGCGGGCCTGTTCCGCCGAGTCCGGCCGACCTGCTGTCCACCGGGCGCATTCGCAGGATCATCGCGGAGGCGGCAGAGCGCTTCGAGCTAGTGGTCATAGACGGCCCGCCGACGCTCGGCCTTGCGGATGCTCCGCTGCTCGCGGCCGCTGCCGGGAACGTGGTGTTCATGGTCGAAAGCTCCAAGACCCGCACCCGTGCGGCGGTCGAGGCGCTGAACCGGCTCGAAGCGACAGGGACCCACATTATCGGCGCAGTGCTCACCAAGGCGACCGAAGGCGGCGCGGGCTATGGCTATAGCGGTTATGGGTACGGTTATGGCTACGGCTCCGATTACAATTACGGCAAGGGTAAGGTGAAGCGCACCGAGATCCTGATGATCCCGCAGGCCGAGGACGAGGCGCCGCCGGAATCCGCGGCCGAGGAGTCCGACGCCTGATCAGCGCTGAGGTCAAGGCCGAGTGATCGTCCGGCGCGTCGTGGTTATTGCCGCTGCGCTGCTTCTGGCCGTTGAGGTCGTCCGCAACGCCGCTGTGGTGGCGCTCGCCACCTTCCATCCCGCAATCGCTGCACAATTCTGGCCGTACCACCCTTCGGTCGAGATCTCTCTCGGACTGGCCCAGATTGGCCGCGACGCCCAAGCACGCAAGAGCATCGATCAGCGCACGTTCTCGATGATCGAGGACGCAGCCGTGAAGTCTCCGCTCTCGGCGGAGCCGTTCCTAGTTCGTGGCGTGCAGGCGCAGACCGCGGGAGAAGCCGAGGGTGCAAAGCGCGCCTTTCTGTCAGCGCAATCGCGCGACCCGCGGTCGTTGCCCGCAGCTTACTTTCTAGCTGATTATTACTTCCGCTCGGGGCAGGCGCTTCCCGGCCTGCAGCAGACGGTCCTTCTCGCTCGCCTTTCGCCGGGAGGAGCTGACGCGGTCGCCCCGTTCGTTGCGGCCTATGCGCAGAATCGGTCCAGCTGGCCGCAAATGCGTGCACTGTTCCATTCGCAGCCGGCGATCGAAGACGACGTCCTCACCGTGCTCGCGCGCAATCCGGGCAATACTAATGCGATCCTCGCCGTCGCCGACCAGGCTCACCGAGCGCCGGACAGCCAGTGGCTCCCGGTCCTGCTGCAGAGCCTCGTCTCCAGCGGCAACTATCAGCAGGCGCGCGCGATCTGGACGTCGATCGGCCGCGGCAATGCGGGTGATGAACTCGTATACGATGCGACCTTCTCTTCACCCCAGCCGCCGCCGCCGTTCAACTGGTCGCTCACCTCTTCCACGGTCGGCCTCGCCGAGCGCCAGTCCGGCAAGCGGCTTCACGTGATCTTTTACGGCAATCAGGACGGTGTGCTCGCAAGCGAGCTCCTGATGCTGCGCGCCGGCACTTATCGGCTGCAACTGCAGCTAACCGGGTCGCCGGTTCACCCGGAATCGCTTCGTTGGTCGGTGCGCTGCGACAAGTCGCAACAGCCGCTGGCGAGCATCACGCTCGACCAGGCGGCAAATCACGGCTGGTCTTTTCAGGTGCCTGCTAACTGCCCCGCACAGTGGCTCGAATTGTCGGGACGCTCGGAAGACATCGCGCAGCAGTCCGACGTGACGATCACCCGACTTAGCCTCGTTTGGGCGGGTTCCAGTGCCTAGCCGCGCCCGAGTGATCATTGCGCCGGGCTATCTGTTCGCCTGCCTCATTCTGGGCGGGAGCGCGCAGGGCATCTGGCAGAACATGATCCTGCAGCTTGCCGGCATCGCGATCATTGCCTGGGCAGCGATGGCGAAAAGCGAGCAGCCGCTGTCGCTGGCTGCCCGGCAGCTCCTGTGGCTCGGGGTCCTGGCGATCCTCGTTGTCGGCTTCCAGATGATTCCATTGCCGCCAACTGTGTGGACGCATCTTGGCGGCCGAGGAACCATCGCCGATGGTTTTGCGGCGCTGGGCATGCCAGTCCCTGCAGAGCCGGTCTCCCTGAACCCCGCCGAGGGGCTCAACTCTCTGCTCGGGATCATCCCGCCACTTGCAGTGATCTGCGCGATGGCGCGGCTCAGGGCTTACGCGCCGAAATGGCTTGCGGCTGCGCTCATCGCAGGGACGTTGGCAGGAATTGCGCTGGGCGCGCTCCAGGCTGCGGCTGCAAACCCGCTAGAATCGCCGCTGTACCTTTATGAGGACACCAATTTTGGCAAGGCGGTCGGGTTCTTCGCCAACGCCGACCATATGGCGTCGCTGCTCGTGATTACGATCCCCTTCCTTGCGGCGCTCGTGGCTGCAGGAAAAAGCGCCGGCATGCAGCGTTTTTCGGCGATTGTCGCGACCGCCGCCGGGATTGGGATCCTGGTGATTGTCGGGCTTGCGCTCAACGGTTCGCTCGCCGGTTACGGCCTCGCACTGCCGGTGATCGTCGCCAGCGCCCTCATCATCCTCCCGCCGGGCAGCCGCCTTCGCCTTTGGTTGATCGCGCTCGCGGCGCTTCTGGTGATCGGTTCGGTCGCTGCCCTTGAGACCACCGCTATCGGCAGCAGCGAGATCGGCACCCACGCCACGAACTCCGTCCAATCGCGGAAGGAAATTGCGGCCACCACGGCTGAGGCGGTCAAGGATTTCATGCCTGCCGGGTCGGGCCTCGGCACGTTCCGGAGCGTCTATTCACTCTATGAACAGCCCGAGCAGGTCACGGACGTCTATGTCGTCCACGCGCACAATGATTATCTCGAGGTTGCGCTCGAGCTCGGCATTGCAGGAATCATCCTGATCGGCCTTTTCCTCGCCTGGTGGGCGGCGGCGGTTTGGCGCGCCTGGCGAACCGCGGAAGCTGGGCCGTTCGCCCGCGCAGCGGCAATCGCTTCAGCCGCGGTCCTCATCCACAGCATTGTCGATTTTCCGCTTCGAACCGCGGCGATCGCGGCCTGCTTCGGAATGTGCGCCGCGCTGCTCGCGGACAGCCGCGCCGCTCCACCCAAGGAAAAGGCGCAGCTCCGGCGAAAGCGCCACGTCGAATTCAAATAGGCTGGTGAGCCCAGCTGGATTCGAACCAGCGACCTACTGATTAAAAGTCAGTTGCTCTACCGACTGAGCTATGGGCCCACCTCAAGCGCGCGACTAGCCCCGCGGCGCGCGTCGGGCAAGGCGAGCGGCGAGATGCCGCACCGCCGTCGATCCGATCCTCCAGTCAGGTGCGATCGCGAGCAGAGGCTGCAGGACGAAGCTGCGCCTGGCCAGCTCGACATGCGGAATGGTGAGCCGGCGCGAGCGGACCTTGCCGCCGCTCCACAGCGCAATGTCCAGGTCGAGCACGCGAGGCCCCCAGCGGCGGCCTGAGCGGCGTCCGAACTCGCGCTCGATCGCCTTCAGCCGAGCAAGCATTTCCATGGGGTTGAGATCGCTTTCCACCAGCGCCGCGGCGTTTGCGAAATCGCGTCCGGCGGGCCCGTGCGCCGCGCTGAGCACGATCGGCGATGCATCGAACAAGCCGAACTCCTGGTCGAGCCGCGCGATCGCCGCTTCGACGATCTGCGGCGGCCGGCCGTGGCGGGCGTGAGAGCGGTTCGACCCGATGGCGATTGCATAGAGGTGCGTTGCGGCAGCCACGGCGGTTCGCCTAGGTCATGACCATGCCGTTCGCCAGTCCCGCCGACCTGTCGCCGATCCCGCAGGCTGAAGCGCCGCGCGACTGTCCTTTGTGCCCGCGGCTGGTGGCGTTGCGCCGGGAGCTTCGCGGCGAACACCCGGGCTGGTGGAATGCGCCGGTGCCTGCGTTCGGCGACTCCGGCGCATGGCTGGCGGTCATCGGTCTGGCGCCCGGAACGAAGGGCGCCAACCGAACGGGGCGGGCGTTCACCGGCGACTATTCGGGCGAGCTTTTCTATTCGACGTTGCTCAAATTCGGCCTCGCCGAGGGCAGTTATGGCGGGGAGCCCGACGACGGCGTGAGACTCGTCGGCACAATCGTCGTCAATGCGGTCAGATGTCTTCCGCCGGGCAACCGGCCGTTGCCGACCGAAGTGGCGAATTGCCGCAATTACCTCGAAGCATCGTTCGCCATGTTGCCGAGGGTGAAGGTGATCATCGCCCTCGGGCAAATCGCGCATGCTTCGTGCGCGAAAGCGCTGGGCGTGACGAACGCGAAGTTCGCCCACGGCTCCGAAGCCGCCGTGCCTGGCGGAAGGGTCCTCCTCGCGAGCTACCATTGCTCACGCCAGAACACGAACACTGGCAAGCTCACGCACGATATGTTTGAACAGGTGTTCGAACGCGCGCTTCGGCTAAAGGGGGGATGATGGCGGGCGAACCCGAAAGCTTGCACATCCACGAGCCGCTCAGGGCTCGGGTCGACCGGCACAATTACGATCGTCTGCTGATGCTGTCCGACGGCGTGTTCGCGATCGCAATCGCGCTCGAGCTGAAGCTGCCCAATCACTGGGACGGCAGCGCCGGCGCCCTGCTGGGAGCAACCGGTCGGCCGCTCGTCGGCTATCTGTTCGGATTCGCCTTGGTCGGCGTGTTCTGGTTCTACACCGGAGGTTGTTCGCGGAGCTGGAGCAGGTGGACGGTGTAATCACGCTCCTGAACCTGGTGCTGCTCGGCCTCGTCGGGCTGACTCCCTACGTCGCTCGGATGATCGCCGAGGCGGGTCCCACGCGGGGGCTTCCATTCTACATGATCACGGTTGGCAGTGTTTTCGCTTCGATCGCGTTGATGCAGGCGTGGGTCCTATTCCGTCCGAGACTTTTCCACACCGGTGTCGATCGAGGCGGATTTCGCCTGGAGCTGCTCTATCACGCGTTAATCGCAGCGGCGCTCGTGGGGCTGGGTTTATGGGCAATCTCGCGTCACGCGCCTGTCAACGGCAATCTCTTCGCCGCCATCGTTGTGCTGCTTGCCGCGTCGCAGAAGATCTTCCGCCGGCGCCGGCGCCTTCAGATATCCTCGACCAGCCGGCCGTAGAGTTCCGGCCTGCGGTCGCGGAAGAAGCCGAAGGCGGCCCGATGCTTCTTCGCAGCCGTAAGGTCGAGAGTGGCCACAAGCGCTCCCGTCTCCTCGGCTCCGAACTCCGTGAGGATGTCGCCTCGCTCGTCGCAGATGAAGCTGTGACCGTAGAAGCGCTGACCGCATTCGCTGCCGATGCGATTGGCGGCGACGACGGGCACCACATTCGACACGGCATGGCCAATCATCGCCCGGCGCCAGAGCCGTGACGTGTCCAGGTCGGGATCGTGCGGCTCGGTCCCGATCGCCGTCGGGTAGAAGAGGATGTCCGCACCCATCAGCATCATCGCCCGGGCGGTTTCCGGATACCATTGATCCCAACACACACCGACGCCGAGCTTCGCATGATGCGGACCGTCCCAAACCTTGAACCCCGTATTCCCCGGCCGGAAGTAGAATTTCTCTTCATACCCAGGCCCGTCGGGGATGTGGCTCTTGCGATAAACGCCAGCGATCTTCCCGCCCGGGGCAATCATCGCGAGCGAATTGTAATGGTGCGGCCCGTCGGCCTCGAAGAAGCTCGTCGGAATCCAGATCTTCAGCTTCTTCGCGAGCTCCTGCATCGCAAGCACGGATGGATGTTCGTTCGCCGCCCGCGCATTGGCGAACAGCGTCTCGTCTTCAACCCGGCAGAAATACGGTCCTTCGAACAGCTCCGGCGGAAGGACGATCTGCGCTCCCTTCGCCGCCGCTTCGCGCACAAGCTCGCTTACCGCGCGGATGTTTCCGACGGTGTCCTCACTAAATGCGAGCTGGAGTGCAGCGACAGTGACTTTACTCATGCAGGGACCTGTTGGCTGATGCAGTGGAAGCTTCCGCCGCCGGTGAGGATGTGGTCGGCGCGAAGGCCGATTGCAACGCGATCGGGGAAGAGTGCCTGCACGGCGTCGACCGCGGCTTTGTCGTTCACCGCGCCGTATTGCGGCACGACCACCGCCGCATTGCCGATGTAGAAGTTCATGTAGCTGGCCGGCATCACGTCGCCGTCCTCGTCGGTTATTCGGCCGGGGGAGGGGAGGATGGCAACGTCGACAGCAGCATCGGCGAGCCGGTGGGCCGCATTTGCGAACACGGCTGCGTTGGGGTCGTCCCCAGCGGGCGTAGGAATTGCGACTCGTTCGGGCGAAACGAAGCGGGCGATATTGTCGACATGTCCATCGGTGTGGTCATTGAGCAGGCCCGAGCCGAGCCACAGCACCCGCTCGATTGCGAGATCGCGCCGGAGCCGCTCTTCGACCTGCTCGCGAGTGAGCGCGTTGCGGTTGGGGTTGAGCAGGCATTGCTCGGTGGTGACGATCGTTCCAGATCCGTTCCCGTCAATTGCCCCGCCTTCGAGAATCCACTCGCTCCTCGAGAAGGTCACTCCCGCACGGCGCGCGAGCCGCTCTGCCAGCTCCTGATCTCCTTCGAGCTCATATTTGCCGCCCCAGCCGTTGAAGCCGAAGGCCTGCGCGCGGCGGTCGCTACCGCTGCCGACAATGATCGGCCCGGTGTCCCGCAGCCAAATGTCGCCGAACGGCTCGACGATGACCTCGGCGAACGGCGCCAGCCGCTGCGCGGTTTCGGCGGCGCCTTCGTGCGCGGCGACCAGCCACACCTTCTCGCCCTTGCCTTGCGCGTGCACCGCCTCGGCGAAGGCGGCGACCTCGCGCTCGGCAGGTTGAAGGTCGCCAAGCCATAGTTCCGGGTCGCTTGGAAAGCCGATCCACACTGCTTCATGAGGTGCCCACTCAGGTAGCGGCGGCACGGGAGTTCGTTGCATCGATGCGCCGCTAACAGGCGATCAGAGCAGCGCCAAGTCTTGCACTCTCTCTGTCACAACGGCGCGATTTTTGACGCGAACATTAAAATTTGCTGTCCAGACCGGTGTAATGCAACTCCACTTTGGAGTAAGGCGTTCGACCTTCCGCGGGGCTCCCCCCTCGGGCCAGGAGAGCAAGTTATGGCTGGCAGACGGAATTGCGCAATCGGCGCGCTAATTGCAGGATCACTCCTTTTCAGTTCGACCGGTGCAATCGCCGCAGCGGCCCCCGCTGCGACGCACGCCGACCCTTGGGCGGTACTCAGCGCCATGAGCGGCGGCGCCGCTGCCGCTTCGGTCTGCGGGGCCGCTGCCGCTGCAGCCGCTGCTGCAGTGCAGCCCGCGGCCGGGTGCATACTGCCGCAGGTCGACGTCGCGCCTGTGCCGGTCCAGACTGCGCCTCCGCCGCCGGTTCCGGTCCCGCCGGTCGAACCGGTCAGCACCGGCTTCGGCATCAGCCCGCTACTGCTTGGCCTTATTGCCGTCGCTGCGGCTGTGGGGCTCTATCTGGTGCTTCACAAAAAGCATCACGGTGCCAACAGCCCCGCGTAAGGAGCTCTGATCAGAGAGGAATTGGGATCATGAAGAGCTGCTTCATCACACGTGCCGCGCTCGGAATTGCGATTGGAGCAATGCTCCCCGCAGCCGCTTTCGCGCAGGCCACCGGCGCCGAAGTCGTCGGTCAGCCCATACAGGTGACCACCAACGGCACCACCAACACCGTCTATCTCGATCCGGGCGGACAGCTTCGGATCGTGACGCCGGGCGGCACGACAGTTCCGGGCACCTGGACCGCGGCGAGCGGACAGCTGTGCATGGGAGTCGGCGCCGCGCGCGAATGCGTGCCGTACAACGCGCCGTTCCAGGCCGGAACGCCGCAGACTCTGACCAGCTCGTGCGGCGCGACGGAGACCTGGCTTGCCCAGTCGACCAACCAGCCGCCGACGCAGGGCCAGAAGGGAGAGCGCGGCCGCTAATCCGGCGCGACTTTCATTTCGTTGAATTGCGGCCGCAGCCCGTCAGGGCGCGGCCGCAAATCGTTTGTGGAGCGCGTCGAGCGACGGTTCGTGCGTGAGGTCGAGATGTAGCGGACTGACGGTGACGTAACCGTCCGCCATCGCCTCGAGGTCCGTCGAGTGGCCAGGCGTCTGGATCATCGAGCCCAGCCCGAACCAGTAATATTCATAACCGCGCGGATCGGTGCGCTGGACAATCCGGAGCCGCCCGTAATCGCGAAGACCCTGGCGGCACACCCGGATGCCCTTGACCTCTTCAGGCGGGGACGCCGGAAAATTGACGTTGACCAAAGTCCCAGCCTCGGTCTCAAACTCGAGCAACGGTCCGAGCACCCGCTCGGCCCAGACTTCCGCCGCGGCGAAGGGGACGGTGTCGCCCATACCCTCACGTGAATAGGCCTGGCTCAGCGCGATCGAGCGAACACCGGCAAGCGCGCCTTCCATCGCCGCCGAAACCGTCCCCGAGTAGGTGACGTCCTCGGCGAGGTTCGCGCCACGGTTGATCCCCGACAGGATCACGTCCGGCGGCGAGTCTTTCATGATGTGCGCGAGCGCGAGCATCACGGCGTCGGTGGGCGTGCCGGTGACCGAAAAGCGGCGGTCGTCGTGGCGCCGCAGCCGGACCGGAGTCGTCAGGGTCAGCGAATGGCCCGCGCCCGACTGCTCCTCGGTCGGAGCGACGATCCAGACATCGTCGCTGAACTCGCGCGCGACCGATTCGAGCAGCTTCAGGCCGCGAGCGTTCACGCCGTCGTCATTAGTGATCAAAATGCGCATAGAAGGGCTATGGGATAGCCGCTGCAATGCTGCAACCGCGAACGG
>JABFXK010000046.1 GCA_013361785.1 Sphingomonas sp. | reverse complement strand
CTTCATGATCAGGCTGGCGTTCGTCCCTCCGAAGCCGAAGCTGTTACTCAGCGCCGCGCGCACTGGGCGCTTCCTCGCCTTGTGCGGCACCAGATCGACCCCCTCGGTACCCTCGTCCGGATCGTCTAGGTTGAGCGTCGGCGGCACGATCTGATCGCGGATCGCGAGGATGCAGAAAATCGCCTCGACCGCGCCGGCCCCGCCAAGCAAGTGGCCAATCGCCGACTTGGTGCTGCTCATGGATGCGCCGTGCAGATCGTCGCCGAGCACGCGCTTGACCGCGGCCAGCTCGATGGTGTCGGCCATCGTCGAGGTACCGTGGGCGTTCACGTAATCGATGTCCTCTGGCTGCATTCCAGCCTTCTTGAGCGCCATCCGCATCGCCAGCTCGGCACCGCGGCCTTCCGGGTGGGGCGCGGTCACGTGATAGGCATCGCCCGAGAGCCCATAACCGACCACCTCGGCGTAGATCTTGGCGCCGCGGGCCTTGGCGTGCTCATATTCCTCGAGCACGACCACGCCCGCGCCCTCACCCATGACGAAGCCCTCGCGATTCTTGTCATAGGGCCGACTGGCCTGCTGCGGCCGATCGTTGAACGCGGTGTTGAGCGCACGCGCCTGGGCGAAGCCCGCAACGCCCAGCGGATTGATGGTGCTTTCCGCGCCTCCGGCGAGCATGATGTCCGCATCGCCGTCCTTGATCATCCTCGCCGCGTCGCCGATCGAATGCGCGCCGGTCGAACAGGCGGTAACGACCGAGTGGTTCGGCCCCATCAGCCCATATTTGATCGATACCTGACCCGAGGTGAGATTGATCAGCCGGCCATGGACGAAATGGGGACTGACTCGGCCAGGGCCGCGCTCGGCGAGCACCAGCGATTCGCTTTCAATTCCAGGCAAGCCGCCGATTCCCGAGCCGATCGACACACCGGTGCGCTCCTTCGTCTCCTCGTCCATCTCTGCGAGACCGGCGTCTTCGAGCGCCTGGCCGGCCGCGTCGAGTGCATAGACGATGAACGGGTCGACCTGGCGCTGAGTCTTCGGGTCCACGCGCTTGTCGGGATCGAACCCGAATGGATGGTCCTTCGGCTTCACTTCTCCGGCAATCTTGGCCTTGTGCTCGGTCGTATCGAACCGAGTGATGGCGGCGATCCCGCTCTTGCCGGCGATAAGATTGTTCCAGCTGGTCTCGACATCGCCGCCGAGCGGCGTCACCAGCCCCAAACCTGTCACGACGACACGGCGCATCATCTAAACTCCAGTCAGTTCCACCAAAACAAACGGCCTCCCGGAAGGTTCGGGAAGCCGTTCGTGCCGCCTTTCGAGGCGCAACTCAGCGCCAGGACCGGTCCCCCGATCAGCCCTTGTTCTGGTCGATATAGTCGATCGCGTCGCGAACCGTGGTGATCTTCTCCGCGGCGTCATCCGGAATCTCGACCCCGAACTCTTCCTCGAAGGCCATCACCAGCTCGACGATGTCGAGACTGTCGGCGCCCAGGTCGTCGATGAAGCTCGCATCTTCGGTCACTTTGTCGGGCTCAACACCGAGATGTTCGACGACGATCTTCTTCACCCGATCGGCAGTCTCGCTCATGGGATTGCTTCCTCCGTTTGGCTTTTGCCGCAGCCCTAGCGATGCGGTTCGCAGGCGGCAAGAGCATGGACCTGCGGGCGCGTACAGCGTTTAGGCGAAGCGATGGTCTCCCGGCCGCTCACGACAGGCGAAATCGCCCTCGCCCGCTCGATTTTCGGCGATGCCGTCGATTATTCGAGGGTGCGGCTGATCAAAGGCAAATGGTGGCCGTTCCAGCCGCGCAACGCCGCCATGGCTCCGAACGGAAACATCTATTTCCATCCGGTCGCCGGCGGCTGGACCGAGGATTTCGCGCGCGAGCCGCTGTTCCGGCAGGGCTTCTTCATCCATGAGATGACGCACGTCTGGCAGGCGCAGAAGGGCGGCCGTTATTACCTCCCGCTGATGCGGCACCCTTTTTGCCGCTACGGCTATGAGCTTAAGGCTGGAAAGCCGTTCTCGAGCTACGGGCTCGAACAGCAGGCGGAAATCGTGCGGCATGTTTTCCTGGGCCAACACGGCGCACAGGCGGAGGCGCCGCCCCGCTCGCTCCTTCCGTTCCGAGTCTAGTCGGGCTTCTTGGCGACTGCGACCAGGGCCGGGCGAAGCAGGCGGTCCTTCAGCGTGTAGCCGGGCTGCATTTCCTCCACGATCGTTCCCGGCTCCGCCTGGTCCGTCGCGATTTCCAGCATGGCCTGGTGCCGATGCGGGTCGAGCGTTTCTCCGACCGACTTCACCCGGCTGATCCCGTTGCGGGCGAACACCGCATCGAGCTCGCGGGCAGTCGCCTCGATCCCGGCGAGGAACTGGCTCGCCGTCTTGTCCGCCCTCAAGTCCTCGCCGACCGCCGCCAGCGCCCGGTCGAGATGGTCCTTGATCGCCAGCATGTCGCGCGCGAATCCGGCCGACGCATAGCTGGTCGCCTGCTGGAGCTCCTGCTCCAGCCGCCGCCGGACGTTCTGCGTTTCGGCCGCCGCATAGAGCGCGTTGGAGCGCGCCTCCTCGAGCTGCTTCTCGAGCTCGGCGTCCCGGTCGTGCTCCGCGACCTCGGGCGCTTCGTCCGCGGTCTCCCTGCGAAGCTCCTCGGCCTCGTCGTGGAGCTGCTCTTCGTCCTTGGTCGCTTCGGTCATGCCATCAATCTCGTCAGTGCTTTCGCCGTGAAATCCACCATGGGTACCACGCGGGCATAGTTCAACCGCGTCGGGCCGATCACGCCGACAACGCCGACGACCTCGCCCTGGCTCCCGCGATACGGCGCGGCGATCACCGACGAGCCCGACAGCGCGAACATCCGATTCTCCGCGCCGATGAAGATCCGGCATCCCGGCGCGTCGCGCGCGCCCTCGAGCAGCCGAGCGATCTCCTGCGCTTCCTCGAGCTCGTCGAGCAGCCTTCGAACCCGCTCCAGGTCCTCGGCGGCGGTGTCGTCGAGCAGGTTCGCCTGGCCGCGGACAATCAGCACCGGCCGCCGGGCATAATCCTGCGACCAGGCCGCCAGCCCCGAAGCGACCAGTTCGGCCGCGGCGGCGTCGACCAACTCCTTGCGCTCGCGGATTTCCGCGCGGAGGCGGGCTTCGGCCTCGCCCAAAGTCATGCCGGCGAGCCGCGCGTTGATGAAGTTGCTGACCTCGGTCAGCCCGTGCGCGCTGGTGGCGCCGTCGAGCGACACAATGCGGTTCTCGACACTTCCGTCGGCACCCACGAGGACGGCGAGCGCACGGCGCGGGCTCAGCGGAACGAAGCTCAGCTGCTTGAGCACCAGCTCCCGCTTCGGCGCGAGCACCACGCCCGCGGCCTGGCTGAGGCCCGACAGCGCGGCAGACGCCGCCGCGAGCGCATCCTCGATAGGCTGGTCGCGCACGATCTTGCGCTCGATCTCACGCTGCTCGCGCGGGTCGGGCGCCGACGCCTGCATGATCCCGTCGACGAACAGGCGAAGTCCGCTGTCGGTCGGGATTCGCCCCGCGGAGGTGTGCGGATGCGTCAGCAGCCCCCGCTCCTCCAGCTCCTGCATCACGCCACGGATCGACGCGGGCGAGAGATTGATCGAGCCGGCGAGCACTTTCGAACCGACCGGGTGCCCGCGCTCGAGGTACGACTCGACGACGAGCCCAAAAATCTCGCGCATGCGGTCCGTCAGTTCGCCGATCTGCTGGGCCATGCGCATGCATCTAGGATTGGCCGCCCTGCCGGTCTAGGGACAGCGCCGCACCAGTATCAGGAGACATGCCCCTATGCGCCCGTCCGGACGCGCACCCGACCAGATGCGAGAATTACGGTTCGAGCCCGGCTTCACCCGTCATGCGGAGGGCTCGTGCCTCGTCAGCTTCGGCGACACGCGGGTTCTGTGCACCGCCAGCGTCGAGGAGAAGGTCCCGCCCTTCCTGCGGGGCAAGGGCCAGGGCTGGGTCACGGCCGAATATGGGATGCTCCCGCGGGCCACGCACACCCGCGGCAATCGCGAGGCGGCAAAGGGCAAGCAGTCGGGCCGCACCCAGGAGATTCAACGCCTGATCGGCCGCTCACTGCGGGCTGTGGTCGACCTGCCCAAGCTCGGCGAACGGCAGGTGATCGTCGATTGCGACGTGATCCAGGCCGACGGCGGGACGCGCACGGCGTCGATCTCCGGCGGCTGGGTCGCACTTCGGATCGCGGTGGACAAGCTACTGGAATCCAAAGCCGTTCCGGCCGATCCGATCCGCACGCAGGTGGCGGCTGTGAGCTGCGGCTTCCACAATGGCACCGCGGTCCTCGATCTCGACTATGACGAGGACAGCCAGGCCGGCTGCGACGGCAATTTCGTGCTCACGGCCGACGGATTGCTGGTCGAGGCCCAGGTCACCGCCGAGGGCGAATGCTATGACGAGGAAGGGCTGCTCCGGCTGCTTCGCCTCGCGCGGATCGGCTGCGGCGAGATCTTTCAGGCTCAGCTAAAGGCCGTCGGACGATGAGGCCGATCGGCGACAGGCTGGTCATCGCCACCCACAATGCAGGCAAGCTGCGCGAGATCGCGGCGCTGGTCGAGCCGCTGGGGATCTCCACCGTCGGCGCCGAGGAGCTGGGCCTGCCCGAGCCCGAGGAGATCGGGAACAGCTTCGCCGACAACGCCGACCTGAAGGCCCGCGAAGCGGCGGACCTCAGTGGCCTCCCTGCGCTCGCTGACGACAGCGGCCTTTGCGTCGATGCGCTCCACGGCCGCCCGGGCATCTTCTCCGCCCGCTGGGCCGAGGATTCGGAGGGCAAGCGCGACTGGATGCGCGCGATGGATCGCGTCTGGCGCGAGGTGCAGGCGGAAGAGCCGGACGAAGAGGCGCCGGCCGCGTATTTCGCCTGCGCTCTGGCGATCGCCTGGCCCAACGACGGCCAGACCGAGACATTCGACGGCCGGGTCGACGGAATCCTCGTCTGGCCGCCGCGCGGGGACAGAGGCTTCGGCTACGATCCGATGTTCGTGCCGGTCGGCTACGACGAGACCTTCGGCGAGCTCGATCCCGAGCTCAAGCACAGCATCAGCCACCGCGCGGACGCGTTCCGGAAGCTTCTGACGGCGCTCAACGAATGAGCGGCGAAGCGCTGGCGCTCTACGTTCACTGGCCGTTCTGCGTCAGCAAATGCCCCTATTGCGACTTCAACAGCCATGTTCGCAGCTCAATCGACCAGGAACAATGGCGCGAGGCGCTGCTCGCCGATCTGGCGCATGAGGCGCGGCTGCTTCCCGATCGGCGACTGACCTCGATCTTCTTCGGCGGGGGCACGCCTTCGCTGATGGATCCCGCGACAGTGGAAGCGGTCATCGATGCGGCGAAGAGTTATTGGGCCGCCGCGCACGACATCGAGATTACGCTTGAGGCCAACCCGAACTCCGTCGAGGCGGCGCGCTTCGCCGATCTCGCAAAAGCTGGCGTGAACCGGCTCTCTCTCGGCCTGCAGAGTTTCGATGACAGAGCGCTGCGGTTCCTCGGCCGCGCCCACTCTTCGCGCGAAGGCTTCCGGGCGCTCGAAATCGCCCAGAGGACTTTCCGGCGCGTCAGCTTCGATCTGATCTACGCACTTCCCGGCGACACCGAGGCGAGCTGGTCGGCTACGCTCGCTCAGGCGCTCGCCCTCGGCACGTCACATCTGTCGCTCTACCAACTCACCATCGAGTCCGGCACGCGGTTCGCCTCGATGGTGGCGCGGGAGGAATTCGAAACCCTCGACCCCGACGCGGCAGCGGCGCTGTACGAGCTGACCGACGCCATGACATCAGCAGCGGGAATGCCGAGCTACGAGATCAGCAATCATTCGCGGCGCGGCCAGGAAAGCCGCCATAATCTGACGTACTGGCGCTACGGCGATTATGCGGGTGTCGGGCCGGGCGCGCATGGTCGCCGTCTCGGGATGCGTACAATCCGCCACCGAAAGCCCGAGAATTTACTGTCCGCAGTCGCGCGAGCCGGGCACGGAATCTCCGAGGAAGCGCCGCTTTCGACGATCGAGGCCGCGGACGAGATGCTGGTGATGGGGTTGCGGCTGCGCGAAGGCGTCGATGTGGGTGTGATCGAGGAGCGGTTCGGTGTCGACTCGGTCGTTGATTGGGATCGAGTCGAGCGGCTGGTCGGCTCAGGTCACCTGCACCGCTCGCGCACAGGCATAAAGCTGACCGCAGCCGGACAGCTGCTGCTCGACCACATCCTCGGCGAGATCGCCGCGGTTCAGCCTAGGGCTTTGGCGATTGCGAGCTAGAGGGCTTCGCCGGCGCAGCCGCAGGCGTTGCCGGCGGAGTCGTGACCGGCGTGGCCTTGGGTGCGTTCTCGCCGACCATGAACTTGTAATTGTCAGCCGGCGTCGAGACGTAGTCGTCGATCGTCATTTCCGCATCCGCCGACGCCGCCTTCTTGGCCATCCCGTTCTTGAGCCGGAAAGCGACCAGCGCGTCCTTGAGCGTGCCCATCTGGACGGTGCAGGCGTTGCGCAGGTAAGTTTCGATCGTGTCCGCGCCGACCTTCTCGCTCACTGCTTTCGCCGCGGCATCGTGAAGACATCCGCGAAACGCAGTGGTTGGTGCCGTGATCGATGCCTGAAGCGCCGCTAGAGTGAGGGCCGAAGCACCCAATAATGCAATCATCGTTCCTCTCCCAGGTTCCGATGAGAAGTGGGCAGGATGACTCTTTTTCGATTGAATTGGAAGAGGTTAATCGCCGCGCATGAGTGATGGCTTGGTGGCTGGGCTGCACATCGTGGCAACGCCCATCGGCAATCTCGGCGATCTCTCGCCGCGCGCGGCCGATACGTTGCGCCGGGCCGACCGAATCCTCGCCGAAGACACGAGAATTACCGGCAAGCTGCTCAGGCATATCGGCGCCAAGGTGCCGATGACGCGCTACGACGATCATTCCAGCGAGGAGGACCGGCAGCGGGTCGTCGCTCAGCTCGGCGACCAGGCGATCGCTCTGGTGAGCGACGCGGGAACGCCGCTGATCTCCGATCCGGGATACAAGCTGGTGCGGGCTGCGCGGGCGGCCGGGCACACGGTCCACACGGTACCCGGGCCAAGCGCGGCCACCGCAGCGCTGACGCTCGCCGGACTTCCGACCGACCGCTTTCTTTTCCTTGGCTTTCTACCGGCCAAGGCCAAGGCGCGGGAGGATGCCATTGGGGAAGTAGCGGACGTCCGCGCGACGCTGGTGATGTATGAAAGCGGGCTGCGGCTCGGCAGCACCTTGGCCACGCTGGCGGAGCGCCTCGGGGCCCGCGATGCCGCAGTCGCCCGCGAAATCAGCAAGCTCCACGAGGAGTGCGTCACGGGGACGCTGCCTGACCTCGCGCAGCGTTATGCAGATGCGGCGCCGAAGGGCGAGATTGTCGTGATCGTTGCGCCGGCCACGCAAGCAGCCTGTGCAACCGACGAGGAACTCGACGACGCGCTCGATGAAGCGCTCGGCCGACTCTCGCCATCGCGGGCCGCGGCAGAAGTCGCGGAACGCCTCAACATCCCCCGCAAGCGCGCCTACGCCCGAGCACTCGAGCGGGCGAAGTGAACCGGCAAGCAGCCGAGAAGCGGGGCCGGGGCGCCGAGACCCTCGCCTGCTGGTATCTCCAGCTCAAGGGGTGGCGAATCCTCGCGCGCCGCGCGCGCGTGCGCGGTGGCGAGGTCGACATCATTGCGAGGCGCCGACGCACCCTCGCCTTCGTCGAGGTGAAGGCGCGCGCGAGCGAGGTGGCCGCGGCGTTCGCGCTCGACGAATGGCGCCTCCGGCGCGTCGTCACCGCCGCCGAGCGCCTCGCGCCGCGCTACATGCGTGAGGGCGACGATGTCCGGATCGACGCGCTCTTCCTCGTCCCGGGCCGTTGGCCGAAGCACCTCGCCAACGTCTGGCAAGGTGACAGCAGCAGCCGTCGTTACTAGAGGCGCTTGGCCATGAGCCTCCGCGTCGCCGTGCAGATGGACCCGCTCGAGCGGATCAATATCGGGGGCGATTCCACGTTCGCGATCATGCTGAAGGCGCAAGAGCTCGACTACGTGCTCTTCTGGTATGCGCCCGAGGACCTGAGCTACGCCGAGGGACGGCTGTGGACGATGGGCTATCCGGTCATGGTCCAGCGGGTCGCAGGAGATCACTACTCCTTCGGCGAGCCGCGCATTCTCGACCTCGGCCGCGATGTGGACGTCGTCCTAATGCGCCAGGATCCGCCGTTCGACCTCGGCTATATCACGGGCACGCACCTGCTCGAGCGCATCCAGAGCGAGACCTTGGTCGTCAACGATCCGGCCAGCGTGCGCAACGCGCCCGAAAAGTTGTGGGTGCTCGACTTTCCGCAGTTTATGCCACCGACGGCGATCACCCGCTCGCTCGGTCTCGCGCGCAAGTTCCTCGCGGAGCATGGTGAGATCGTGATGAAACCGCTGCACGGCTTTGCCGGCGGCTCGGTGTTCCGGATCGGGCAGGACGGGCGCAACCTCGCCTCGCTGATGGAAGTGTTCAACCGCACTTATCGCGAGCCGCACGTCCTTCAGAAGTTCCTTCCCGAGATCGCAGATGGCGACAAGCGGATCGTGCTCGTTGACGGTGAGGTCGCCGGTGCGATCAACCGGTTGCCAGGCGAAGGGGAAATTCGCTCGAACCTCGCAGTCGGGGGCAAGGCGGCAAAGGCGGACCTCACGCCGAGTGAGGAGGAAATCTGCGCAATCCTCGGCCCGGAGCTCAGGCGACGCGGGCTGATCTTCGTCGGGATCGACGTGATCGGCGGCAAGTGGCTTACCGAAATCAACGTGACGTCACCGACGGGGATCGTCGCGATCGACAGCTTCAACGGCACGGACACGCCCGCGCTCATCTGGCAAGCGATCGATCGCCGCCTGCACGAACGCGGAAATTAGCTCCGTTTCGGCGGTCTGCGCTCTTCCACGAGCAGGTAAGCGTTTCATCCGGAACGGTTATTTAGGAGTCGGTTTACCGGCTGCTCATAGCCGTTGGGATGTCGCGGCATGCCGGCAACCCCACTAGTCGGTATGCCGCGACTTCCTGCTTAGGCGTCCACTCAAGCACGAGGATGGGCGTGGCGATAAACGTCGAGAAGGCGCGCCGCGTCCACCGCCGTGTAGATCTGCGTCGACGACAGGCTCGCATGGCCGAGCAGCTCCTGAAGCGCCCTCAAATCCGCGCCGCGCGCCAGCAGATGGGTGGCAAAGCTGTGACGCAACGCATGCGGCGTCAGCGTGTCCGGCAGCCCGAGGCGCCGCCGAGCCCCCGCCACGGCACGCCGCACCAGGTCCGGGTTCAGCGGCCCGCCACGTGCGCCGACGAACAACGGCACATCGCCGCTCAGCGAATAGGGACAGCGCCGGACATATTCCTCAATGGCTTCGCGAACCGCAGGGACGATCGGCACGATCCGGGTCTTCGACCTTTTGCCGGTCACGCGCAGCGTCTGACCAATGGGCAATACCGCGGCGGTCAACGACAGCGCTTCGGCGACGCGCAGCCCCGCGCCGTAGAGCAGCAGCAGGATCGCGAGGTCTCGAGCTCCAATCCACGGTGCGCTGGCGGCATCGGCGGCATTTTCGGCGAGCTCGACCGCCTCGTCGGGCGCGGCCGGCCTCGGCAGCGTGCGCGGGCGCTTGGGCGCGCGCGTTCGCGGGAGCTGTGCGTGCCGCCCCTGCTGCTCAGCCGCATAAGCTAGGAAGGCGCGAACGCCGGAGAGCTCGCGCGCGGCCGAGGATGGCCCGAGCCCCTCCCCTCGCCGATCGGCGAGGAAGGCGCGAAGATCGGCGGCGTTGAGCTCGAGCAGGCCCTCTGCCGCGATCTCCTCTGCGCGATATCGACCAAGGAACTGGATCAGCCGGTGCGCGGTCGCGACATAGGCGCGCACCGTGTGCGGCGAGCGCCGGCGGTCATGCTGAAGGTAAGAGCCCCACTGCGCCGCAAGCGCCTGGGCGGGATGAACTAGGCTTGCGGGTGCGTCAGCCACTTGCGGATCATAACCGCAAGAGTCCGGCCTAGGAACATCAGCAATTCGGACCCATGGCGTGCGTCGAGATTGAGCTCGGCGCGCTGGCCGAGCGCCAGCAGGCCCGAGGGCAAGGGCGGCCCGCAGTCGATTCGGACCAGCGCCTCCGCGCGGATCAGATCGCACGCTGGCCCGAACAAGGGATGACCGCGCTCGACCTTGCGCATCTCGACACCGTCGATGCCGTCGATCGCACGACCGAGGATCGCTGGATCGACGTGCTGGATTCCGCTGCCGTCGGCGCGGAACCCATTGTCGCCGACGACCAGCGACAACGCGACTGCATCGATGCCGAGGATCAGCGGCCATTCCTGAGTGACCACGTGAAGCAGCCCCTCGACGCCTTCGGCCTCGATCGCCGCAAGCACCGCTTCATGGATCGACGCGACCGCGCCCGAATGGCCGCGAGCGAACGCAATCAGATCCTGATTTGCCTCCTGCGCCTCGCCCAGCCGCTCGCGCAGGTGCGCGACCGCGCGTTCTTCGAAGGGGATCACTGTCGCCATTCCGGGCAAGGATACGCCCGCAGCGGTTAATTTCCTACAACGCGCGCCGCGCGGCTTGCCACCGGCCAAAACAAAGGCGGCGGCGCCTTTCGGCACCGCCGCCCGTACGCAGACTCAGTAAACGCGACTTAGTTCAGGCTGTTCGACACGTTGTTGAACGTCGAGTTCAGCTTGTTGCCGATGCCCTGCATCGCGCCAATCGCCGCAACGGCGATGAGAGCGGCAATGAGGCCATATTCGATGGCCGTCGCGCCCTCGTTATTTTTGATCAGCTTGAGAAACTTGCTCATGGTCTTCGCTCCTTGGTTCCAAGTGAGGCGTTGCCACCTCGGCCTGCGAGGTCCATTCCGCAGGATGCCAGGAAATTACCGCTCGACCGGTTGAGAAAGTCTTACACCCGAGGGTTGCCCAAAGGTTAATTGTACCTGGTCAAGCTTTTGAGCTGACGCGATTTTTTGGAGCTACAGATGAGCGAGCATGTGCGGGTGGAGAAGCGCGGCGCCCTGCTCTCTGTCACGCTCGCGCGGCCGCAGCGCCGAAACGCAATCACCGTGGCGATGTACGCAGCGCTCGCTGAAGCGGTCGAGCGCGGCGCTTCGGACAATTCCGTTCGAGTGATTTCAATCCGAGGCGAAGGGGTGGACTTTGCCGCCGGCAACGACCTTGCCGATTTCCTCGAGGCACGCCCAGGAGGCGGCGAGGAGATCGCCGTCTGGCGTTTTCTGCGCGCGCTGGTGGCCTGCGAAACCCCGCTTCTCGCGGCGGTCCACGGCAATTGCGTCGGGATCGGCACGACCATGCTGCTCCACTGCGACCTCGTCATCGCCGAGGAGGGCGCGCGCTTTTCGCTGCCGTTCGTCGACCTCGGCCTGGTGCCGGAAGCCGCCAGCTCGTTGCTGCTTCCGCAGCGTGCGGGCCGCCGTCTCGCGGCGAAATACCTATTGCTTGGCGAGCCGTTCGGGGTGGACGAGGCGCTGTCGATCGGTCTCGTCAGCCACCGCGCC
Organism: Sphingomonas sp.; assembly: GCA_013361785.1. Taxonomy (GTDB): domain Bacteria; phylum Pseudomonadota; class Alphaproteobacteria; order Sphingomonadales; family Sphingomonadaceae; genus Sphingomicrobium. The sequence goes on along the minus strand of JABFXK010000046.1, from coordinate 2,120 downwards.
GCGGCAGGCGATCTCGACGGCGCTCTCAACGCCATCGTCGATCAGATCCTCGCCAAACCGGCCGCCGCTCTGCGCGAAACGCAGCGGCTGCTGCGGCACGGTTCACGCGAGGAAATCATGGAGCGGATGAAGCTCGAAAGTCGGATTTTCGCCGAGCGGCTGGCTTCGCCCGAGGTCAAGCAGGCGATTAGTGCCTTCTTCGCAAAGAGAGCTGCGAAACCGCAGCCTTAGGTGCCGGCAACCCAGACGCGCTTCGACCGGCTGACGCTAATCGTCGGTCCGGGGAACAGCAGAAGGCTCGTGGCCTGTGTATAGGTGACGGTAAGATCGTAATACCTGCCCGTGCTGCCGTCGGTTTGCACTGTCGGCGTATTGGCATTGAACGAGCCCGGCCCGACTCCGTAGACTGCGGCGAGAACCTTGTCGTGCACCTGCTGTCCGGTCGGAATCGTACACCCCGAAGTGCTCGGATTGAGGCACAAGGTCGCGTAACGCGCACCCTGTCCGAGCGCCTGCTGGATGCCGGCCATTGCGCGATAAACTTCGCCGAGCTGGATGAACATGTACAGCATGACGATCAGCACCGGCAGCGCCAGCGCCATCTCGACCGCGGCGACGCCACCCTCGTCGGAGGAAAGACCGACGCGCTTCACTTCGTCCGCACCCCTGCGGTCGCCGAAAGGTCATAGCCGCGGCTGGTAGAATTATATTCGAAGAAATGAACGGGGAAGAGCGGCATGTAGGTGTCGGTCACCGTCACCGCGATGTATTTGGCTTCCTTGGTGGGTCCCGCGTCGCACGTGAAAGCATCGAATGTGTCAGCATCGGTTGACGTATGCGTCGTCATATTTCCCGACGCGTCGGTGCATTCCTGCCGGAATGTAACCGTCACGTTGTCCGTGGTGATCGGTGTGTTCTTGCAGCTCCCGTCCGCATTCACTCCGTCGACCTGATCGCACGCTTCCGTCTTCAGCGTGTCCTGGACCGTTGACAGCTGGGTCGTCTGCATGACCTTCTCGATCGCGCGCTGCGCGGCCTGCTCGAGGGCCAGCTTGCGACTGAACGCATTGCTCATGTCGACAATCCCGATCGTCATCAGTGCGAAGACGGGAGCCACGAGCGCCAGCTCGATGATGGCTGCGCCGCGCTCGTCGCGACCGAGGCCGAGGACGCGCCGAATGCTCATCCGACCAGCCTCACCATCCGCACCGTGGAGTTGCTCGGAAGGCCTTCCGAGCTGCAGTCCGCAAGGCTCTTGAACTTGTTGCTGGTGCCGCTGTTACCAGTGAAGGTGATTCGCTTCGCCACGAACATCGTGCACGTCGCGGTCGTCGTCCCGGTCCCGTTGTACCAGACCTCCTGATTGGGGAAGTAGATGGCGCCGGTGACCAGCGACGAGGAATTGCCGTTGATCGTATTGAAGTTGCCAGTGCATGTCGCCGCCCGCCGGTCCTGCATGATCGCAAGTCCCTTGTACGTTCCGCTCGTTGGGGCGGTGATGTTCACGTTCGCGCTCGCGTTGGTCGACAGGGTGCCGATCGTCGCCGTCGACGAAGTGTCGGTGTTCGTCAGCACGATCGTGCAGCTTGCGCAGCTGAACGTGCCTTTGAAGTCGACGCCGCCGCCGTTGATGTAGATCGGGCCCGAGTAACTCGCCGGGATATTCAACGTTTTATTCGACCCCACCGACAGCGATGAAAAGCAATTGGTCCCGCTCGCCAAAGTGCCGAAATCGGTCGTCGCAGTCAGCGCTGCGGCCGTGCAGTGCATGTCGCTCGGATCGGGGTTGACGGTGGAATATGGATCCGAAAGCGCCGGCGAATAGGGTCGGTAGGCATTCACCGTGAAGTTGTTCGACTGCTGAATGCCGCCGACACCTCCGACAGAATTTGCGGTCACCGCCGCGCTGCCGCGGCCGATTGCCGAATTGGTTCCCGACGTGTTGCTGAAGATATCGCAGTCCGGCATCTCGATGGCCGCATTGCCGCTGAAGGTCACGCCGGTCGCCGAAGTGGTGTCCAGCGCCTCAATGCAGGCGTCTCCGCCCGCCGGGATGCTCGCCGCCGTCGCTGTCGCCGTGATGATCGGCGGCGTCGACAGGAAGAACGAACTGAACGGCA
>JABFXK010000253.1 GCA_013361785.1 Sphingomonas sp. | reverse complement strand
CGGCCAGCCTAGCGCACTAGAGTGAACGGCAAATTGCTTTATTGTTCAGGGAGTTAGCTGGTTTCGTCAGCGACCCAGGAGACTTTGAGCGATCGGATCGAGAGCAAGGCGAGCAGGGCCGCAACGAGGTAAAATGCCGTGCAGCCGACCGCTGCATCGCGCAGTGCCTGGGTGCCATATCTGGCACTCAGCGCGTCGGATAGCCGCCCCATTAGCCACGGACCGACACCGATTCCAATGAGATTGTTGATCAGCAGGAAGCAGGCCGAGGCCGTCGCGCGCATCGGCCGCCGAACGAGATGTTGCACAGCCGTCACGACGGGCCCCAGCCACAGAATGTTGACCGCGTTGCCGATCAGTAGAAGCGGCCAGGCGGTCCAGAGGTTCGGCGCGAACAGGCCAAATCCCCACGCTGGCACAGACAGGATCCAGGCGATGGCGGGCACCTTCGCGTACCAGCCGTGATCCACGGTTCCGAGGCGATCGGCAAGCCAGCCGCCGGCGAACACGCCGGCGCATCCGCCAATGAGGAGCAGCGAGGCGAGGAAATTGCCGGTCGACACCAGATCGAGCCCGAAGCTCTGGATGATCACCTTTGGCGTCCAGAGCGCGAGCCCATAGCCGCAGAGCGAGCTCGCCGCGCAAGCGAAAGCTAGAAGCCAGAATGCAGGTTTCCGGGCCAGGATGGGAAAAACGCCCGACAGCGGAGCCTCGGCCGCGGCTGGAGAGCGCCTCGGGACATCGCGCACGACCGAGCGCAAGACCGGTGCGAGGACGAGCCCGGCGACGCCCATGATCGCGAATGCTGCGCGCCAGCCGAACCACGCCGCGAGGTGGGCGCCGATGAACGCGCCGGCGCCAAGTCCGATCGGAACGCCGAGTGAAAAGATCGCGAGCGCCCGCGCGCGGCGCTCGGGCGGGAAATAGTCGGCGATCAGCGCGTAGGATGGGGCTACGCCTCCCGCCTCGCCGACGCCGACACCGACGCGGCACAGGAACAGGCTCCAGTAGCCGAAGACGGCTCCGCACAGCGCCGTGAAGCCGCTCCACACCGCGAGCGACCCGGCGACGACCGAGCTCCGGCTGGTGCGGTCTGCGAGATAGGCCAGCGGGATTCCTAGCACCGAATAAAGCAGCGCGAAGGCAGTCCCTCCAATCGCTCCGAACTGTGCATTCGACAGGTGCAGGTCCGACTGGATGGACGGGCCCAGGATGCCGATGATCTGGCGATCAAGAAAGTTGAGGATGTAGGCGAGAAGCAGGACCAGCAGCACAACGCGCGCGCTTGTTTGATCTCTCAAGGCAGCAGCGTTCACGACAGTGTCGACAGCATTTCCGCGAGCCGCTCGACAGCGGCCTCGTCATGGTAGATCCCGAATCCGATCCTCAGCACATCCGCGCGGACGTCGGTGATGCAGTTCCGCGCTTTCAGCTCCTGCTGCCAGCGCTGCGCATCGGGACTTCGGAAGGCGAGGAAGCGTGCGTGCGCGCCGCCGTCGAGCGGGTTCAGCAGCGACGCTTTCGCGAGCGGCGTGGCGGCAATGCGGTCGACAAGCTCGCGCTGCAATCGCGCGACATGTTCGGAAATCTTCACGGTCGTGAGCGCGTTCGCCTGCAGCATCCGCTGCACGGCGTTGAAGCGGTAGAGCCCCGACGGGTCGAAGGTCGCGCCGAGGAAGCGGCGCCCGTCGGCGGCATAGCCGACGCTGCCGGGCGCCAGCTTCAGATCCTCATATTCGGCGAACCAGCCGGTGACGGGCGGACGCGGGCCGAAGCCCGGCGGCGCATGCATGAACGCGCAACCTTCGCCCGCCATCGCATATTTGTAGCCGCCGGCGAGGTAGAAAGCGGCCCGCGCAGCCTTCGCACCGAAGGGTTCGGGAAGCGCCATGAAGGCGTGATAGCCGTCGATCGCGACCCACGGACCTTCCGGCTTGGCCAGGCCAGCCAGCTCGTCGATGCGATCGAAGACCCGTCCGCTGCCGAACAGCACCTGGCTCACCAGGATCAGGTCATGATCGCCGCTGGAGGCGCGTTCGAGGAAGCGCTCGGAGAAGCTGTCGAATGGCTCGGCCGCCATGCGTTCGACCTCGACCCAGCCCTCCTCTTCCCAGCGCGCGAGCTGGCGGCGGGCACTGTGGAACTCGGCGTCGGTGGTGAGCACGCGAAGGCGGCCGCTTCGCCGCGGCGCCGCGGTCACCAGCCGGACGATGAAGTCATGGGTGTTGGGAGAAAAAGCGATGGCGCTCGCGTCACCGCTACCCAGCTCCCGGGCGACATGGGCCTGCGCCTCGGGCCAGACCTCGTCCATGACATCGTCCCACTTGGCGTCGGCGAGCCGCGCCGCGTCGTCGGCCGCCTGCGCGTGGCCTTCGAATGCAGTGTCCGGCCACAAATGATGGCTGTGCGCCGCGAAATGGAGCCGAGCCGGATCGGCGCTGAGGCTGCGCGAGAACAGCGCCTTGAAACTCAAAGATCGGTCCTCAGCGCCCACAGCTCCGGAAACGCGCGCTTGTCGAGTGTCGAGCGCAGGTAGGATGCGCCTTCGGAGCCGCCGGTGCCGCGCTTCCGGCCGATGATCCGCTCGACGGTGAGCACATGCTTGTGGCGCCAGCTCGCCAGCGCGTCGTCGATATCGACCAGCTTTTCGGCCAGCTCGTAAAGCTCGAACCAGCGGTTCGCGTCGCGGTAGACTTCGAGCCACGCCGCGGCCAGCGCCGGGACCGAGCGGTCGCCGACATCGAATCCTGCACGTTCGAGGGCGGCGATCGCCACGTCGCGCAGGCTCGGCTGATCGAGTGCAGCTTGCAGGCGGGCTCGCTCGCCTGTGCCCTCGGCATAATGAGCGAGATAAGCCGGATCCTTCAGCCCTAGCCGATATTCTATCTCTCGAAATTGCGCCGACTGAAAACCAGAGCTGGCGCCGAGCACATAGCGAAACTTGAGGTAATCGACCGGGGTAAGAGTCGACAGCACGTCCCATGACAGGGTCATCACCGCCTGAATACGGCTGATCCGCGCCATGGCTTTATAGGCTTCCGCGAACCTGCCGTCGCCAACGAGCCCGATTGCAAGATCGAGCTCGTGCAGCATCTCCTTCATCCACAGCTCTTTGGTCTGGTGGATGACGATGAACAGCATCTCGTCGTGGAGGTCCGAGAGCGGCTGCTGGGCCGACAGGAGCTGGTCGAGCTTCAGATAGTCGGCATAGGTCATCCCGGCGGGCGTCGCGGTCATGCGCGCCGGCTTAGGATAAACAACGGCTGTGCGGAAGCGCAGCGCCGGTCAGTAGGGACCGTTGTCTCCGCCAGACCCGCCGCCCGGACCGCCGGTGCTTACCGATCCGATATTATTCAAAAGCTGGTCCAAGAAGCTCCGCTTCCGACCGAGCGTCGGAGTCGAGCGGTGAGTCGGGCTGACCGCCAAGACCAGGTCCTTGCCGCTGCGCTGGATCGAAGCGACGTTGCCCTTGGGATCGAAGCGGACGAGCATCACCAGCTGGTTCTGGACGCGCGGGTTGCGAAAGGCGACCTGGTTGGTGTCGCGTGAGATATAATACCAGTCGTTGGGCGTGAACTGGCCGGCAAGAGTGGGGGTTCCGAGCAGCTTCTGCACCGAATCCTTATTGTCGACCCCGGGCTGGACCGAGCTTGCGAGCCGCTCGTCGATCACAGCTCCCTTGTGCGCCTTGTTGATCGCGCAGCCGGCGACGAGCACCGCCGCAACAGCAATGGTCGAGACCCTGAACAAGCCGAGCTTCATGCTATTT
>JABFXK010000132.1 GCA_013361785.1 Sphingomonas sp. | reverse complement strand
GCCAAAAATAGAAGGCTAACGGTCGCGAGCTTCATGGGCGATCCTTCGACGAGTATCCGCTTCAGTTAGAAGCCTGATCCTTGCCCCTTTGCTGAGATTCTTCTTTCCTACAGCCCCTGTTCTATGATCCAATATGGTTCATGGACAACAGCACACATGAACCAAATCCTTCGCTGAGCTCAGCCGAAGGCGCCGCCATTCCCACGAACCTCCCCGCCAACAATTCGGGTCCCCATCAAAGTACCACTTTGATGGGAGGCCGCCACGACGGCTGGACCGGCGAGAATGGAGGAGCAAGCCAGTTCGGGGGACTGGCGGCGCACGACATCGCGACTGCGCCTGCCGCGAGACATGATGGGTGGACAGGGGAGCGCATAGCCAACCTTCTGCGAGACGCTCGCCGAGACCGCGGTCGTCGCCGAGGCCTGCGACGCTGCTGGCATGAGCGTCACCGGCGCTTACGCCGCGCGCCGCCGCAATCACTTGTTCGCCGCCGCCTGGGACGCTGCATTGACCATGGCGCGCGAGCGGCTCGCCGACACGTTGCTCGCCCGCTCGATGGAGGGGAATGTCGAGCAGATCTGGCGCGACGGCGAGATTGTCGGCGAGCGCCACGTGCTCGACAACCGCCTGGGCCTCGCCATCCTCCGCCGCCTCGACCGGCTCGCCGAAATGGGCATGGCCGTCAGCACCATCGGCCAGCGCGTCACCCTCAATTACCGGCCGCGCCCCACCCCCGCCTGTAACCCTCAGGCGATCGACTGGAGCTTCGCGGTCGAGGCGCTGCGCACCGGCGACGACGAGGGCGTCGCCCGCGCCCTCGCGCTCATCGACGGTGACAAAGTTGAGGAAGTTGAAGACCCCCTGATTCCAAGCAGTGACAGTGACAAGGAAGAAGAGTTCGACCTCTCCCACCGCTGCTGGAAGGACGGGATCGAGGACATTTGGATGACCGACTTCCCGCCCCCGGCCGGCTTCACCGGCTACCAAAGCCAGCCCTACGACGAATTCGATTTCGATAGGGGCGACAGCTACGAGCGCGAATGCAGCGAGGAGGAAGTGGCGATCCTCGAAGGCGAACAGAGAGCCTTGCGCGCGCGCCAGCGCGCCCACGAGGAAGAGCGCAGGGACGCCTGGTTCCAGTATCTCCAGGGGGTGGAGGAGGATGCGAGCGGAGAATGACCCTTGCTGTCAGAGCGGCCGGCGCGGAAACTTCAGTGCCGCCGATCGACCTCGGCATCCACCGCGCGGTCGAGCTCCCGCTGCGCCGCCACCACGTCCGGCCGCCGCATCACGCTGGCGACATAGGCGTCGATCCTCGGCGAGACCTCGGCCATCACCGCACGGACCTCGGGCGAAGAGACCTGCCGGCCATTGGTGCAGAAATAGGTGTCGCCGACCATGTTGACCTGGATGCCGTTCCATTCGCCCGGCCGGTACCCGCACGCGCGCTCGATCACCGCCCGCTCCTTCGGCGTGAAGAACTGGTGACTGTCGATCGCTGCGTCGACGAGCCGGTCGAGCTTCGCTTCGGCGGCAGCCGCAGCCGGGCTTTGGGGGTGGGCAGCCGCGGCCGACCCGCCGATCAAGGCGGCGGCTGAAATGATGAGAACGGACGCTTGAACAGGCGAACGGATGTCCATGTTGAGACTCCTGCGTGGCGCTACTTTTGTAGCGCACGCGGAGCGCCCGGGTCAACCCGAGGAAGTCGCTGCTTCAGGCCGGTTCCGTCACCAGCGCCGCCGCCACCGCCATCCGCCGCCGCCCCAGCGGCCGCCGCCGCTAAGCAGTCCGATCACCAACAGGAGGATGATCGCGCCGAGCGCCGCATTGACGATCGCGCTGACCACGCCGGTGCCGAGGTGAAGGCCGATCTTCGGCAGCAGCCAGCTGCCGATGAATGCCCCGACGATGCCGAGGAGCAGGTCGCCGATGACTCCGAAGCCCGATCCGCGGACGAGCCGCCCGGCGAGCCAGCCGGCAACGATTCCGACCAGGATGATGACCAGCAGGCTTTGGTTCGAAATGTGCATTGCTCACCTCCGCGACTGTTCGAGCAGCAACCGACGGGCTCGTTCGGTTCAGTCCGGCAACTTTTGCGGGTTACGGCCGTTCCCGGCTCGAGCTGGCGCCTGGGCGGTGGCGGTGTGCGCTCAGCGCGGGGTTCCGGCTCCCCAGCGGTCGGCGGCGGACCTTTCTTCGGCGCTCAGCCCGACCGACTGCGCGTCGGGGCGGAGCTCGTCGACGGAATCGTCGGCAATCGGCGCGTCGAAGCTCACTCCGCAGCGCTGGTCGGCGGACCAGATCACCCGGCCGAACACCCGCACCCGCTCGGCTCGCAGGATGACGTTCTCGCCTTTCGAGGGAAGCAGCGGGGCGGAGAAGCGCGCGCCGGTACGCGACACGTCCTCGAGCGCCACGTGATAGTCGTGGCCGACCGTCGACAGCAGCGCCAGGACCGGCGCAGGCGATCGCTGGGCGGTTCGCCGCCCTCCACCAACGGATTTTCCAAACGTTCGCATTCAACGGGCCTTTCAAAGGAGACCCACGCCAGCCAGACACTTGCACCGGAAGCGATTGAACAGTGGTGAAGGAAAGCGGTTAACGCCGCAGAATCCTGGCTTCGCCACTGACCGATGTTACTCGACAAAATCGCCAGTTAAGCTAATTCGCGCCAATTCTGGAGGGGTCGCGTTGAAGAACAGTCCGCCATCGGTTCCGTCCACGTCGTTCAGCGAAGGGCGCGAGCAATACCGGCTGTTTTGCGTCGATGGCGCCAACCACATCACCAAGGTGCACGAGTTTCACGCGAAATCCGACAAGGAGGCGATCAAGATCGCCAACGCCTGGCGCAATCATGGCAAGGCCGAGCTTTGGTGCCGCGGCCGGATCGTCCACAAGTTCGACCGGTCCCGCCCCTAGCCGTCCCGCTCAGCCCTGTTCGCGGCCCTCGGCCTCGAGCGTTCGGATGTCGCGCTCGGTGGTCTCGATCACCTGTTCGAGCGCTTCGATGATTCGCGGGTCATGGGCCAGCGCGATGACCTTGCGCAGCTGGCGGATTCGTTCTCGCATGTGAGCGATCACGTCTTCGTGCATCATGACGGCTGTTAGTCAGCGCTTGGCCTGAAGCAAGTTGATCTCTGTCAAGATTCGGGGGATCGGCCTGCCGCCCGCTCGACCGGTTGCTCGCCGAGATCGCTCTTGTCCGCCTCGGCATCGAGATCGTCGGCGATCTCGTTGAGCAGCGCAGCGTCGGCGCGGTTGCGGGCGCCCTTGGCGAGCGCTCGGCAGTCTCGCGCGCGCTCGCGGAACTTCTCGGCGTCTGACATGTCGTCCTTAATGCTGCGGCATTTAACCCGTTGCAGCCGTTAACCAGCCGTTTCGGTGAGCGGCGACGGATGAGCGGTCAGCTCTGCGTCCCTCGCCGTGAAGCCATCGGCTCCTAAGCCCCGTCGCTTTCGTCGCTGTCGTTCGCGGCGTCGCGGAATTCGTCCTTGACGCTGCCCCAGGCGTTCTGGAGCTTGCCTTCGGCCTGGTCGGCCTGGCCTTCGCGCTTCATCTTCTCGTCGCCGAGCAGCTTGCCCGCCCCTTCCTTGAGCGAGCCGCCCATCTGCTTGGCCGAACCCTCGGTGCGGTCGTCGTCGATCCCGGCGGTGGTGCCGTCATCATGCCGGTCATTGTCGTTCATGTCGGTTCCTCCATTTTCGTGTGGCGGAAGAACGCGTCAGGCGAGGGATGGAGCCGAGTTGCGCAGGCGATCGGCTGACGTCTAATGGGGTAGGAAGTG
>JABFXK010000067.1 GCA_013361785.1 Sphingomonas sp. | reverse complement strand
TGCGCATCCGGATCTCGGCGCCGCGGCGCTGGTCGAGGCCGCCGATCACCCGCGCGTGATCGCGATCGGCGAATGCGGGCTCGATTGTTATTACGACAAGTCCGATCGCGCGGCGCAGCGCGAGCGCTTCCAGGCGCATATCGATGCTGCACGGGAGACAAGCCTTCCGCTGGTCGTCCATACGCGCGATGCCGAGCAGGACACGGCCGAGATTCTCGAAGCGGCGGTCAAGGAGGGGGGAGTCACCGGCGTTCTCCACTGCTTCACCGGTTCGGCCGAGCTTGCGCGCAAGGGGCTCGACCTTGGCTTCTTCGTCTCGCTGTCCGGGATCGTGACGTTCAAGAATGCCCAAGACCTGCAGGCAACGGCGAAATGGCTGCCCGCCGAACAGATGCTCGTGGAGACGGATTCGCCGTTCCTCGCTCCCGTCCCGCATCGGGGCCAGAAGTGCGAGCCGGCCTTCGTGGCGGACACGGCCAGCTTCGTAGCTCAGCTGAGGGGAGAGGACCCGGAGCAGCTTGCTGAAAAGACCACGGAAAACTTCTTCAAATTGTTCAAGAAAGCCCAAGGGCAATAACTTGAGGGTTCGAATCCTGGGCTGCGGGACGTCGACCGGCGTACCGAAGATCGGCAACGAGTGGGGCCAATGCGACCCGGAAGAGCCGCGCAACTATCGGCTTAGAACGTCGATCCTGGTCGAAAGCGCCGGAGAGCGCATGCTGGTCGACTGCGGGCCCGACCTTCGGCAGCAACTGCTTGCAGCACGCGTGAACCGGCTCGACGGAATCATCGTCACCCATGCGCATGGCGATCACTGCCACGGGATCGACGAGCTCAGGCCCGTTGCGCAGGCGATCGACGGCCCTGTGCCGCTACACGCGCGCGCTGAGGTGCTCACCGAGCTGAAGGAGCGGTTCGGCTATGCGTTCGCGCGGTCGGACTTCTACCGACCCATCGTCGAGGCGCGGGAGCTTAGCGAGAACCTGCATTTCGGCGGCGCTCGCGTGCGGTTCGTGGATCAGCCTCACGGCGGCCCCATGTCGCTCGGCCTGCGCTTCGACGAGGAGCGTCATTCGGTTGGTTACGCCATCGATTTCAGCGATTTAACCGACGACATGGCTGCTCTTTACGAAGGCGTCGACGTATGGATCGCCGATTGCCTGACGCGGCAGCCACACCCGACGCACGCGCATCTCGACGGCGTGCTCGGCTGGGCGCGGGAATTGCGCGTCGGCCAACTCTACCTCGTTCACATGGGCAACGGGCTGGATTATCGAACGCTAGTCGCCGAGCTGCCCGATTGGGCGGCGCCGGCTTATGATGGGCTCGAGATCGCCTCATGATGACCAACGACCTGATGCTCGGCGGTGTCTACATTTTAATGGCGATCATGCTCGTGCTCGGCGCGCTGATGGCGCGGCGCGAGCCGCTCGCCAAGCTGGTGACAATGGCGCTCGCCTGGATCGTGATCTTCGCTGCCGGCTTCGTGCTCTTCACGTTCCGCGACGACTTCGGTTACCTCGCTCAGCGGCTGAAGGCCGAAGCAATCGGCACTCCGGTGAGTGAGGGACGCGAAACCCGTATTCCGATGGCGATCGATGGCCATTTCTGGGTCAATGCGAAGCTCAACGGCCGCAACGTCAAGTTCCTGGTCGACAGCGGCGCCACCATGACCACCATCGACCGGCAGACGGCGAACGCGGCTGGAGTCCAGGTCTCGCCGAGGGCTGACGAGTATGTCCGCACCGGCAACGGCATCATTCGGGTGTCGAGCGGTCGCGCCCGCGATCTCAGCGTCGGAAACATCGACCGCCATGATGTGGGTCTGCAAATCGCAGAAAACGACGACCTCAACGTCCTCGGGATGAACTATCTGACGTCACTGAGCCGGTGGGGCGTGGAAGGCCGCTGGCTGATCCTCGTCTCTTAATCTGTCTAGAACTTTACATAATGCATATTATCATACTTACAGATTACAGCAGCAGAGGGGTCCCTCGTGGCGCTTGAGCGCCTCGTTTCGATCATGCGCCGGCTGCGCGATCCGGACCGCGGCTGCGAATGGGATCGCGAACAGACCTTCGCGACCATCGCCCCCTACACGATCGAGGAAGCCTATGAAGTTGCCGACGCGATCGCCCGCAACGACATGGACTCGCTCGCCGACGAGCTTGGCGACCTCCAGCTCCAGGTCGTCTTCCATGCGCAGATGGCCGAGGAAGCCGGCGCGTTCAGCCTCGAGGACGTGATCGGCCGCATCTGCGACAAGCTCGAGCGCCGGCACCCGCACATCTTCGGCGATGCGACGCATAGCCCCGGCTGGGAGGAACTGAAGGCCGCCGAGCGTAGGAAATCGCCTGACGACAGTGCCTTGGCCGGCGTTGCGCTGGCGCTTCCGGCGCTCGAGCGCGCCGCAAAGCTGCAGCGGCGCGCCGCCCGGGTCGGCTTCGACTGGCCGGATAAGTCAGGGCCTCGGGCCAAGATCGACGAGGAACTGGCGGAGCTCGACGCCGAGACCGTCCACCAGCGGCAGTTGGAGGAACTCGGCGACCTCCTTTTCGCCGTCGTGAACCTCTCACGCCATCTGAACATCGAGCCGGAAGCCGCGCTGCGCGAAGCTAATGCCAAGTTCGAACACCGATTTCGGGCGATCGAGAAGAATCCTGGCTTCGCCGAGATGGGCCTCGACGAGAAAGAAGCGCTCTGGGTCGCGGCCAAGAAGGCTCAGACCGGCTCCATCGCCTGAAACCGCGCCCAATTGTCGGGTGAGAGTCGGACGGACAGTTCCACCTGGTCCTCGTCAAATCGCTGGTCGAGGACCTCGCCGCGTGAGTGGAGCCAGGCGATCTTGCTCCCGGCGCTTGCCGGAAGCCGGATCTGGTGGACCTGCTCGCCGCTCCTCAGGCACTCCGCCATGCGCTCCCGCAGGGCGTGCAGCCCCTCGCCGGTCGCTGCGGAGATTGGAATGACGTCTTCCCGCCGCCGCGATTCCTCGATCAGCCTCTCGCGCTCTTCGGCCGAAAGCAGGTCCATCTTGTTCCAGGCTTCGATCCGCGGCGGCGCGCCCTCCTCGGCAAGTCCGAGCGCCGCGAGCACGTCCTCGACATCTTCGGCCTGCGCCTCGCGGTCCGGATGCGCCATGTTGCGCACGTGGACCAGCAGGTCGGCTTCGCGAACCTCCTCGAGCGTCGCCCGGAAGGCAGCGATCAGCTCCGTCGGAAGGTCGGAGACGAAACCGACCGTGTCCGACAGGATCACCTTGTCGAACCCAGGGAGCCTGATGTCCCGCATCGTCGGGTCGAGAGTCGCGAACAGGAGATTCTCGGCGGACACAGCTTCGCCCGTCAGCCGATTGAAAAGCGTGGACTTTACGGCGTTGGTATAGCCGACCAACGCGACCACCGGCCACGGCGCCCGCTGGCGCCGGTCGCGGTGCAGGCTGCGCGTGCGCTTCACCTGGTCGAGCTCGCGGCGGATCTTCGCCATCCGGTCGCGGATCATCCGCCGGTCGGCCTCGATCTGCGTTTCGCCTGGACCGCCGAGGAAGCCGAAGCCGCCGCGCTGGCGTTCGAGGTGGGTCCAGCTCCGGACCAGGCGACCGGCCTGGTAGTCCAGATGCGCGAGCTCGACCTGCAGCCGGCCTTCGGCTGTCGCAGCCCGCTCGCCGAAAATCTCGAGGATCAAGCCGGTCCTGTCGATCACCTTGGTGCCGACCTCGTCTTCGAGGTTCTTCTGCTGAATGGGCGTTAGCGCCGAATCGACGATCAGCAGCCCGGCGCTCTTCTCCTGGGCGAGCGCTGCGAGCTCTTCCGCCTGACCCCTGCCGATCAACGTCGCGGGGCGCACGGTCCGTAGCCGCAGCGGCCGCGCGGCCACCACGTCGATGCCGATCGCCTCGGCGAGACCCTCCGCCTCCTCCACCCGCGCCTCGGCCGAGCGCCGAGCCCCTTCGCGCGGAAGCTCCGGCACGGCAACGAGCGCGCGCTCGCCGCGGGCGACGTCGATCGCACCATTGCCGTCGAAGGCGTTCAGGAGCCGGTCTCCTGCTCGTCCTCTCCCTGCCCGTCCGCGAGATTGAGCGGATGCGGCGCCTGAAGCGTCGAAATCGCATGCTTGTAGACCAGCTGTACCTGGCCGCCGCGCTCGAGCAGCAGGCTGAACTGGTCGAAGCCGGTGACCGCCCCCTGGAGCATGACTCCATTGACCAGGAAGAGCGTCATGCGCTCGTTCTCACGAGCCGCCGCGGCAAGGAAGCGGTCCTGAAGCTGAGGCTTGGCGCCTTCGCTTGTCGTCGCGACCAGATCCCGCGGTGTTTCGGCGGGCATGATCGTGGAGATCGCATGCTTGTAAACGAGCTGCGACGCGCCCTCCCGCCTCAGCAGCAGCGAGAAGGCGTCGAACCAGGTGATCACCCCCTGGAGCTTGACGCCCTTGACGAGGAAGATGGTGACCGGGACCTTCGCGCGCCTGACGCTGTTCAGGAAATGATCCTGAAGACTGAGCGACCGAGCAGCCATACTGATCCCGACCTACTCCTCGCCCTCCCTCTTCTCGCCGATGCCAAGGGCCTTCAGCTTCCGGTGAAGGGCCGAACGTTCCATGCCGATGAACGATGCGGTGCGCGAGATGTTGCCGGAAAACCGCCGGATCTGGATCTTCAGATATTCGCGTTCGAAGGATTCCCGGGCTTCTCTCAGGGGACTGCCCATGATCGCCATCGCCGTCGCGGCGCCGCCCATCACATTGTGGCTGTCGAGGATTTCCGCAGGCAGCAGGTCGACCTCGATGCAATCGACCCGGTCGCCGGGCGCCAGGATGAGGGTGCGCTCGATGATGTTCCGCAGCTGCCGGACGTTGCCCGGCCAATCGTGCGCCTGGAGCGCGGCCATGGCTTCCTCGGAGATCCGCGGCGGCGACATCCGCCGCTCGGCCGCGAAGCGCGCGAGGAAATGGCTGACGAGCTCGGGAATGTCCTCGCGCCGCTCGCGCAGCGGCGGCAGCTTCACCGGAACCACGTTGAGCCGGTAAAATAGATCCTCGCGGAAGCGGCCTTCGCTGATCTCTTCCTGAAGGTTGCGCGAGGTCGCCGACAGCACGCGCACGTCGACCTTCACCGGGCGCTGGCCGCCGACGCGATGATAGCTCTGGTCGGTGAGCACGCGGAGAATCTTGGCCTGAGTCGTCGGCGGCATATCAGCGATCTCGTCGAGGAACAGGGTGCCGCCATGCGCATGTTCGAGAAGTCCCGGGCGCATGACTCCCTCGCCCTCGCTTCCGAACAGCTCTTCCTCGACGCGCTCCGGGCTCATCATCGCCGCCGAAAGCACGATGAACGGCGCCTTCGCCCGCGGACTCCACTGGTGAATCATGCGGGCGGCGATTTCCTTGCCCACCCCCGGAGGACCCGAGATGAGGACACGACTCCCCGTCGGAGCGACCCGCTTGAGCGTCGCGCGCACCGTGTTGATTGCGACCGAGCTGCCGTGGAGCTGATCCTCCTGCCCCGTCTGCCGGCGCAAAGTCTCGTTCTCGCGGCGCAGCCGATCCGTCTCGGTGGCGCGGTCGACCAGGTAGATCAGCCGCTCGGCCTCGAACGGCTTTTCGATGAAGTCGACGGCCCCTTCCCTGACGGCGGCGACAGCCGTGTCGAGGTTCCCGTGGCCCGAAATCATCAGCACGGGGATGGTCGAATCGCGGTGCTTGATCTCCTGCAGCAGCTGGAGCCCGTCGAGCTTCGAGCCCTGCAACCATACGTCGAGCAACACCATCGACGGCCTGCGCTCCTCGATCGCGTCGAGAGTCTGCGCACTGTCGGCTGCGGTGCGCACCGCATAGCCCTCGTCCTCGAGAACGCCGCTGACGAGCTCGCGGATGTCGGCTTCATCGTCCACAACGAGCACTTCAAGCGCCATCAGGCATCCTCGGCATCATCATTGTCCTCGTGATTGTTGGTCATGCCGTCGTCACGCATGAGCGCAGCGAGCTTGGCGGTGTCGAAGGAAATGCGGACGTGGGTCCCGCCCCCCGGCCGGTCGAGGAAGGCGATTTCTCCCATATGTTCCTCGACGATCTTCTTGACGATGGCGAGCCCGAGGCCCGTCCCGCGCACGCGGGTCGTCATGTACGGCTCGGTCAGGCGTTCGCGGTCCTCGGGCAACCCGACGCCGGTGTCGAGCACGTCGATCACCAGCAGGCCGTCCTGGGTATGAAGCTTCAGGTCGACGCGGTCGCCCGCCAGACTGTGCTCACCGCGATTGCGTCTGCCTTCAATGGCTTCGACGCCGTTCTTGACGACATTGGTTAGCGCCTGGCCGAGTTGCCGGCGGTCGCAGACCATCGGGAAATCACCGGTAGGCGGGTCGAGCGTGAAGGTGATCGCCGGATGCGCGACCTCGTGCAGGAACAGCGCCTGGCGCGCGATCTCGTGGACATTCTCCTCGCGGAAGACGGGCTTGGGCATACGCGCGAAATTGGAGAATTCGTCAACCATGCGCCTGAGGTCGCCGACCTGGCGGACGATGGTCCCCGTCAGCCGCTCGAAGGTCTCCTTGTCCGACGGGATTTCCTGACCGAAGCGGCGCTGCAGCCGCTCGGCCGCGAGCTGGATCGGAGTCAGCGGATTCTTGATTTCGTGGGCGATCCGGCGGGCGATGTCGGACCAGGCGGCGCGGCGCTGGTCGGTCAGCTGGTCGGTGATGTCGTCGAAGGTCAGCACCGACCCGTCCTGATAGCGCACCCGCTTCACCGCGAGCGTCCGCTGGACGGCCTCGGCGGTGATGAGCACGTTCGCTTCGGACTGCTGGCCACGCATGAACTCCTCGAGCTCCGGCGAGACTGCCCCGAGCGCCTTCCCCTCAATGTCTTCGCCATGCTCGAGCAGGGTCTCGGCGGAGCGGTTGAGCAGAAGGACATGGTGCTGCGCGTCGAGCGCGATGACGCCGGCCGTGACGCTCGACAGCACCGCCTCGATGAACGCGCGCCGGGTTTCGAGCTGGGTGTTCGCGGTGCGCAGCTCGGTGGTCTGCTCGTCGAGCCGCTCGGTCATCCGGTTGAACGCGGTGGAGAGAGTCTGCACCTCGTCTTCGGTGTTGGAGACCGGCACGCGCGCTGAGAAGTCCCCCGCCTCGATGCGGCCGGCGGCGTTGACGAGCTCTCCGACGGGGCGAACGAGCCGGTCTGCGAGCTTAAGGGCCGTCAGTATCGCCAGCCCGACAATGATGAGCGCACCGAGCAGCAGCGCTGCGTTGAAGCGCAGCTGGTTCACGCGCGATCGCTTCAGAAGCGCGCGGTAGTCGCGCAAGGCGTCGTTCGCCCGTTTCATCTGGGCCGCGACGTCTGGATCGTACCTCCCGGCATACAAATAGGTGTTTGTGCCTGGAATCAGACGAGTCACGACAGAAATCCGGTTGTGCGATTGCGCATCCGCATAGGCATTGGCCGGAAGGTGATTGAGCTTGCCGATTGCCGCTCGCACTCCCTCTTCATTCATTGCGAAGCCATACTGGCCAGAGACCACAGCTTCGGTGTCGAGCTCCCCGTTCGGTCCGAGCTTCAGAATTGCGACCTCATTGAGCGCACGGCGGAATATCTGAGCGGCAAGAAAGGTGTTGAAGAGCGGATTGTCGGTGGACACTTTAGTGAGGGCGTCGTTCGTGTCTCCCGCCATCGTCGTGGCCTCGTCTCCCACCTGCTTAAATTCGTATTGCTGGACGCCTTGAGCAATCTGAACCGTGTTCTCGAGCATGTTGCGGGCGCGGTTCGAGAATTCGAGGCCGCTTTGAAACAGGACCGACGCGAAGATCGCGACGAGAAAGGTTGGAATTGCCGCAACCGCCGTGAACAGTGCGACCAAACGCACATGTAATCGTCCGCTTCCAAGTCCTCCCCTCTCCGCTCGGCGCACCGCGATCTTCCGGGCGTAGAGCGCCATGAGCGCGATCGCCGGGAGCAGAATTGCAATCAGAAGAACCGCAATGACCGGCGCTCGAAGGGTCGTGACAGATTCTGCACTCCGACTCAGCAGCCACGCGCTGAGCCCAATCATACCAATCAGCACCAGCCCGAGCAGCGCCATCAGCCGGTCGTAGAACCGCCCGCTCGCCCGTTCGCGCTGGAGCCAGCTGTCCTGCTTGTGAGTCACCGCCGATTCGGCCGCACGCGCATCCATTCGCTGCGGCCCTAGCACGAGCGTTGCAGAATCAACACACTTCTGTGGAGGCGATTTCGTTCAGGCGGCCGAGCGCGCGAGCCACGGCGAATAGAATTCCTGCAACATTCCAACGACCACAGCGGGATCGTCCTGGCTGTTCACGCGATTCCTCAATTCCACCGAGCCGGGCAGCCCCTTCGTGTACCAGCCGATATGCTTGCGGGCGAGGTTCACGCCCGTGTGCATGCCGTAGAGGCTCAGCATCTCGTCATATTGCTGGAGCATGGTTGCGAGCTGCTCGTCGAGGCTCGGGTCGGGCCGGTGCCCTCCGCCGCCAAGGTCGCTCATCACCTGCGCCACGAACCAGGGCTTCCCGTAGGAGCCGCGGCCGACCATGACGCCGTCGGCTCCGGACTGGCGAAGCGCCTCGCGCGCGTCGTCGATCGAGTTGATGTCGCCGTTGACGATCACCGGGATCGAGACCGCTTCCTTTACCCTGCGCACGAACGACCAGTCCGCCTTACCCTTGTAGAGCTGGCAACGGGTGCGGCCGTGGATGGTGATCATCTGGACGCCGAGCTCCTCGGCAATCCGCGCAAGCTCGGGCGCATTGAGGCTGTTATGGTCCCAGCCCATCCGCGTCTTGAGCGTCACCGGCACCTTCACGGCTTTGACGGTCGCCTCGATGATCGCCGCGGCAGTCGTGAGATCACGCATCAGCGCCGAGCCGGCCCAGCCGTTGACGACCTTCTTCACCGGGCAGCCCATGTTGATGTCGATGATCGCCGCGCCGCGCTGCTCGTTGAGCCTGGCGGCTTCCGCCATCACCTTCGGCTCGCAGCCGGCGAGCTGCATCGACACGGGCTCTTCGGCGGGGTCCCACAGGCTCTTTTGAAGCGACTGGCGGGTCTCGCGGATCATCGCCTGGCTGGCGATCATCTCGCTGACCGTCAGGCCCGCGCCGTAGCGCTTCACCGCGCGGCGGAACGGCAGGTCGGTGACAGCGGTCATCGGCGCCAGGATCACCGGCGATGCGACCTCGATCGGGCCGATCCAGATGGGCTTCACAAGGCTCATGGGAGAGGCGGAGATAGGGGACGAGGCCTTGGCGGACAAGGCAAGCCGCCGTAGAGGCGCGCGCGAATGACCACCACGGCCCTCATCGTCGCCGCCGGAAGAGGCGAACGCGCAGGCGGCGGCGTGCCCAAGCAATATCGCCTTCTCGGCGGCAAGCCGGTGCTTCGCTGGGCGGTCGAGGCGCTGATCCGCCATCCCGCAGTGCAGGCGGCGCGCGTGGTGATCGGCAACGGCCAGCGGGAACTGGCGAAAGCGGCGCTCGCTGGCCTCGAGATCGGCGAACTGATCGAAGGCGGCTCCGAGCGCGCAGACTCTGTCCGCGCAGGCCTCGCGGCGATCGAGGGTGATGCAGTGCTGGTCCATGATGCCGCACGCCCCTTCTGCCCTCCTTCGGTGATCGACCGGCTGATCGCCAGCCTCGAATTCTACGAGGGCGCCGCTCCCGTGCTGCCCGTCGGCGATACACTCGCGCAGATCGACAACACGCTAGGCGCGCCGGTTGACCGATCCAGGCTCGTGCGCGTTCAAACTCCGCAGGCCTTCCGGCTCGTTAGTCTCAAGGCCGCCTACGAGCGCTGGTCGGGCCCCTCGCCCACTGACGAGACCAGTGTTCTCGCCGCCGCCGGCATCAAAGTCGCGGCGGTCGACGGTGATCCCGCGCTCGACAAGCTCACTCGCCCGGCGGATTTCGGCCGCGCCGAGCAATGGCTCGCCGGTGCGCTGCGCCCGTCCACCGGCATGGGCTTCGACGTCCACGCCTTCGCCGGCGAGGGGCCGCTCATGCTCGGCGGCATTGAAATCCCCCACGAGCGCGGCCTTGCGGGCCACAGCGATGCCGACGTCGTGCTTCACGCGATCACCGATGCTCTTCTCGGCGCTGGCGGCCTCGGAGACATCGGCGAGCATTTTCCTCCGTCCGACGCGCGCTGGAAGGGCGCCGCCTCGTCACTGTTTCTCGCCCGTGCCGTCGATCTGCTGCACGAGCGCGGAGCGATTATCGACCATGTCGATTGTACCATCATCGCGGAAGCGCCGAAGATCGGTCCTCATCGCGAGGCCATCCGCACGCGCGTTGCCGAGATCGCGGGATTGAGCATCGACCAGGTGAGCATCAAGGCGACCACTACCGAGGGGCTGGGCTTCACAGGCCGGCGCGAGGGCATCGCGGCGAACGCGGTGGCGACCATTCGTACGGGATTTTTGAAGTGAGCGAATTCCTCCTTCCCGATGCGCTGGTAAAAAAGGCGCGCGAGGTGGTCGACGCGAACCGAGCGGCCGGGCGGCGGCTCGCGATCGCCGAAAGCTGCACCGGCGGGCTGGTCAGCGCCGCACTGACCGAGATCTCGGGCTCATCCGACGTATTCGAAGCTGGGTACGTCACCTATTCCAACGCCGCGAAAATCAGCGAGCTCAAGGTTTCCGAGGAGGTCGTCGACACCTTTGGCGCAGTCAGCGTCGCGACAGCCTGGGCGATGGCGCGCGGCGCGCTCGCCGCTTCGGAAGCCGATATCGCAGTCGCGATCACCGGAATCGCTGGCCCCGGCGGCGGCACTCAGTCGAAGCCTGTCGGCACCGTCGTCTTCGCCCGCGCCGAGCGCGATGCCGACCCGGCCAAGATCGTCGCCGACCAGAAATTCTTCGACGAGAAGACCCGCTCGGGCGTGCGCCTTCAGGCGGCGCTTTGCGCGCTCGACTTGCTGATGCCGTAAAGCGCCGCGGCGCGCTGCTCGAAGGCCGTGGTCATGCGCCTCAACGCGCGGTCGAACATCGCTCCGGCAAGGCTTTCGAAGAGCCGCGACTTGAAGGCGAAATCGACCGAGAAATGGAGGTTCGTGCCGCCGTCGGCCGCGCGCTCGAACGTCCACTCATTGTGGAGATATTTGAGCGGCCCTTCGACATAGTCGACGCAGATCTTGTTCGGGCGGTCCTTCACCACGCGGCTGGTGAACCGCTCCTTGAAGGCGTTGAAACCCACGACAAGGTCCGCGACCATCTCCTTTTCGCTCGACGAGCGCACCCGCACCGCGACGACCCAGGGGAGGAATTCGTCATAATCCTGAACGTCGGCCACGAGGTCGAACAACTGCTCGGGCGTGTAAGGCAGATGCTTCGTTTCGCTATGCCGCGGCATCAGGCGTGCGAACGCTCCAGCTGCGCATTGCGTGCGGCCTGCATCTTCTTGAAGTCGTCGCCCGCGTGGTAGCTTGAACGGGTCAGCGGCGAAGCGGCGACGAGCAGGAATCCCTTGGCACGGGCGATCGCGGCGTAGGCGTCGAAGGCCTTGGGACTGACGAACTCTTCTACCTTCGCATGCCTGGGCGTCGGCTGGAGGTACTGTCCCATAGTCAGGAAATCGACGCCGGCCGAACGCATGTCGTCCATCACCTGGTGAACTTCGAGCCGCTCTTCGCCAAGGCCGACCATCACGCCCGACTTGGTGAAGATATGCGGCGCGTGGCGCTTGACGCTCTCGAGCAGGCGCAGCGAGGCATAATAGCGCGCGCCGGGCCGGATCGTCGGATAGAGCCGAGGCACGGTCTCGAGATTGTGGTTGTAGACGTCGGGCCCGGCCTCGACGATCGCCTCGACCGCCGCCTCGCTTTTGTTGCGGAAGTCCGGCGTCAGGATTTCGATCGTGGTCTGCGGCGTGTTCCGGCGAAGCGCCTCGATCACTTTCACGAACTGCGACGCGCCGCCGTCCGGAAGATCGTCGCGGTCCACGGACGTGACGACGATATGCTCGAGCCCCAGCTCCGCCGCCGCGGTCGCGACGTGCTCAGGCTCCAGCGGATCGACGGGTCGCGGCATGCCGGTCTTCACGTTGCAGAAGGCACAGGCGCGCGTGCAGGTATCGCCGAGGATCATCACCGTCGCGTGCTTCTTGGTCCAGCATTCGCCGATGTTCGGGCAGGCCGCTTCCTCGCAGACGGTTGCGAGGTTGAGCTCGCGCATCAGCCGCCGCGTCGCGTGATAGCCTTCGCTGACCGGCGCCTTGACCCGGATCCAGTCGGGCTTGCGCTGCTTGGCGGTTGCGGCGGGAGCGTTCATGGCGCGGGAGATAGCGACTGCTTCCGGCGCTTGCCACCCCTGCCCTGCAGCGGCTAGCCGCGCCTGATGCCCTACATGAAGGAACTGATCGAAGGCTATCGCCGCTTCCGCGAGAAGGACTGGGCGCACGAGCGCGAACGATGGGCCGAGCTCGCCGAAGGCCAGAGCCCGCAGGTGATGATCCTCGCCTGCGCCGACAGCCGAAGCGACCCCGCGCAAATATTCGACGCCCGACCCGGCGAGATGTTCGTGGCGCGCAATATCGCCGCGCTCGCCCCTCCCTATGAGACCAGCCGGGGACTTCACGGCGTCTCTGCGGCTCTGGAGTTCGCAGTCACTCAGCTCAACGTCGGCGAAATCCTGGTGATGGGCCACGGCATGTGCGGCGGGTGCGCGGCCGCACTCACCGGCGCGTTCGACGACGTGCCGCCCGGCGAAGGCCATTTCATCGGCGATTGGGTACGGATGCTCGAAGGCGCTCGTGACCAGGTTCGCTCAAGGCACTCCGAACTCGACCGGGCGGCGTTCCTCGACATGGAGCATGAAGCGGTGAAGGTGAGCCTTACGAACTTGCGCACCTTCCCGTGGATCACAGAACGCGAGAGTGAGGGGCGCCTGAAGCTTCACGGCGCTCACTTCTCGATCGGCGAAGGACGGCTTTATCTACTGGACGAGGCGGAAGGAACCTTCCGCCCCGTCTAAGCAGGTTCGGCTAGCACCTTACATTATAATTGTAATGCGGCTGGCCGTACTGGTCGACGTAATAGCAATAACCGCGCGTATCGCGATAATATTGGCGACCTCCGACGACTGCGCCGACGACGCCGCCGAGAACCGCACCAGCGACCGCACCAGTGGCTGTTCCGATCCCCGGAAGGATTGAGCCGGCGACAGCTCCAGCGCCGGCACCGACCGCCGCTCCGGCTGCCGTGCTGGCAACTTGGTGATTGGTGTAGGGGTCGGTCGTGCAGCCGCCCAACGCGAGACTACTCACGGCAGCAGCCGAAATCAGCAGACGTTTCATCCCTTTTTCCTCCAAGTCTGCCCCGCCCCTCGTGCTGATAGTGCATTTGCAGCAGTTTCGTTCCCGACGGCCATCAATCCGCTCGGGGAGAAGGGTCGAAAACGGAATGGAAGGCGAGGCACACGGATCGACGAGGCGGAAGTCGAACCTCCGCCTCGCCTGACCGGCTTGCTCAGAACGGGCGCTGCGCCCGCTGCCTGCTAGCAGCGGATATCGTAGCTGTAGTGCGGCTGACCGTACTGGTCGACGTAGTAGCAATAGCCACGCGTATCCCGGTAGTATTGATGGCCGTTCACCATCGCCCCGAGGACACCGCCAAGCACCGCGCCGGCGATCGCGCCGGTTCCCGGCCTGATGCCTGGCAATACGGCGCCGGCGATCGCGCCGGTCGCCGCGCCGATTGCGGCGCCGCCGACGGCATTAGCGGCCGTCGAGCCACCGTAATAACCGTTGTTGTAGCCGTTGTAATAACCGCCACTACCGTAATACGGGGTTCCGTAGCCATACGGGCCGTACCCGTAGCCATATTGATCCGGATAGGTGGCGCAGCCGGCCACCGAAAGACTTGCGGCGGC
>JABFXK010000071.1 GCA_013361785.1 Sphingomonas sp. | reverse complement strand
GCACCCCAAATAGCGCCATATTCGCAACAGCTTGGCGATTTGTTCACTTGGAAAGCGTCAGTTCTTGTTAAGGCACGCCAGCATAAGTATAGGCCGCGGTGGGGAAGGGCCGACTGAATCGGGTAAGTCCCGAAAAAGCCAGCCTGAATTTGCCTCCGGCTGCACCGGGGCGCCGGCCGCAGCGGGCGGCAGCGTATGAGACTTCCGCGGAGGGGCTGCGGCAAGTCTGTTGTGCGGGGGAGGGACTATGGCAACCGCTCTTGTCGACCTTTATGGCGGCGACGATTTCGAACCATTCGACAGGATCATCTTGTCCGACGCCTACCGGCCGTCGGAAAGCGAAGAGTTCATGTGCGGCAGGCACCGCGCGTATTTCCTGAGAAAGCTCAAAGCCTGGAAAGAGGCGATCGTCGAGGAGTCGCGAGCCACCATGGCGCAGCTCCAGGTCGATTCGCTTCGCGAGCCGGACATTGCCGACCGCGCGTCGAGCGAGACCGATTGGGGCATCGAGCTTCGCACCCGTGATCGCCAGCGCAAGCTGATCGCCAAGATCGATTGCGCGATCCGCCGCCTCTACGAAGGCGAATATGGCTATTGCGAAGTGACCGGCGAGCCGATCTCGCTCGGCCGCCTCGAAGCCAGGCCGATCGCGACCATGACCCTCGAGGCGCAGGAGCGCCACGAGCGGATCGAGCGCGTCTCGCGCGACGATTGATTGGAATTTGGGGCGGCGGCTTCGGCCGCCGCCATAAAAAAGGCCGCCTCAGTGGGTGAGGTGGCCGGCCAATTCGTCCTTCAGTCTCAATTTTTCTTTCTTGAGGCGGTGGAGAAGGTCTTCGTCGGGGTGATTTCGGTGCTCTTCTTCCTCGATCAGGGCATGAAGAGCGGCATGCTTCGACTCGAGTTCCTCGGCCATTCCCTTGTCCATCGGTGCCTATCCTTCCTTACAAAGCCAGTGTCACCCAAACGCAATAAATCACGAATCGTGGATTTTGTCTTGAGTCTAATGCGGCGGCTGGTCGGCCCTGCGGCCCGATTGGCCGCGGTGGGTTCGATCGGGTAAGCTGTTGCCGGGATGACCAACGATAATCCCGCAACCGGACTGCAGAGCCTCAGGGACGAGCACCGCCAGCTCGACGAGCGGATCCGCGCGCTGTCGTCGGAGCCGATCGGCGATCAGCTCGAGCTGGCGCGGCTCAAGCGGCGCAAATTGATGCTCAAGGACCAAATTCAGCTCATCCTCGACTCGAGCACGCCTGACATCATCGCCTGACTGGCGATGTCACGAACGGGGACAGCGCTGTCCAATCCACGTCGACATCGCATTTCGGGCGTTTTCTGACGCGATGAACGGTGGCAATCTCGGCGAAATGGACGAATCGGACCTTCCTGGCCCGCAAGTGCGGATCACGTCCCGGCTGATCGACTCGCTTTACACCGAGGCGATGCTGCTGGCGGACGAGGCGCGCTCCTATTTCGATGATGCTGGGCGGGACGACCGCGCGACGCTCGAGCCGTTCGCCCGGGTGGGATTTGCCTGCGAGTCGCTCAAGGTCACGACCCGAATCATGCACATCGTCGCCTGGCTGCTTACGCAGCGGGCAATCGAGTCCGGCGAGATTCCGAACCGTGACGGCCATCGCCCGGAGCGGCGCCTAGGCCACGCCCAGGACAGCGATCAGGCCGTGGTGGTGCAGCTTCCCGACTCGGCGCAGCGGCTGATCAATGCCAGCGCCGACCTCTACGCGCGGGTGAAGCGGCTCGACGACGGCACGGTCGAGACGGAGGTGCCGCAAAGCCCGGCGCGCGCGCTCATGGGCCGACTCGAACGCGGGCTCAGCGGCGCCGGCTCGGGCTGATCAGCCGCACAGCCGCGCTTTGGCAGCGGCATATTGCTGCGCGAGCAGATCCACGAACTCGGAAGCCGGCCGAACCCGGTCAATCACGCCGATCCCTTGCCCCGACCCCCAGATGTCGCGCCACGCCTTGGTTTTGGCCGACCCTTCCAGACCGAACTTCATCGCTGTCGGATCGAGTGCTCCCAGATCGTCGGGGTCGAGACCGGAATTGATAATAGATGAGCGCAAATAATTGCCGTGAACGCCGGTGAAGACCTCGGTGTAGACGATGTCCGCCGCACCGCCCTCGACGATCGCCTGTTTGTACCCCTCAGGCGCATTTGCCTCCATGGTCGCAATGAACGGCGAGCCGACATAGGCGAGATCAGCGCCTGCGGCCTGGGCGGCGAGCACCGACCCGCCGTTGGCGATCGCTCCGGAGAGGACCAGCAGCCCGTCGAACCAGGCGCGGATTTCCTGGAGCAGTGCGAACGGCGACCAGCGGCCGGCGTGGCCGCCGGCTCCCGCAGCGACGGCGATTATGCCGTCCGCACCTTTCTCGATCGCCTTGCGCGCGTAGCGGTCGTCGATCACGTCGTGGAGCGTGATCCCACCCCAGCCGTGCACCGCCTCGTTAAGCTCGACTCGGGCCCCGAGCGACGTGATGACGATCGGTACCTTCCGCTTGGCACAGACTTCGAGGTCATGCTCGAACCGGTCGTTCGAGCGGTGCACGATCTGATTGACGGCAAAGGGGGCAGAGGGATGATCGGGGTGGTCGCGGTCCCAAGCCGCAAGCGCTTCGGTGATTTCGTGCAACCACTCGTCAAGCAGCGACGCCGGCCGGGCGTTGAGCGCCGGAAAGCTCCCGACGATCCCCGACGTGCATTGCGCGATTACAAGCTCCGGGTTCGACACGATGAACATCGGCGCGCCGATCACAGGAACCCGCAGATGCTGGAGGATCGGCGGAAGCGACATCAAAGTCCGTGATAATCGCGGTACCAGTCGACGAAGCGGGGGACGCCCTCGTCGATGCTCGTGCTCGGCTCGAAGCCGTGGTCGCGCTGGATCGCACTAATGTCCGCGAAGGTTTCCCTGACGTCGCCGATCTGCATCGGCTTGGGGTCGAGCAACGCCTTGCGGCCGGTCTCACGTTCCAGGAGTTCGACGACCCTCATCAGGTCCTCGCTTCGGCTGTTCCCGATATTGTAGAGCGCGTGCGGGCTGGTGCTTCCGCCTGCCTTCGCTTCGCCGTCGTCGGCCGGCGGTGAGTCGAGACAGGCGACGATGCCCCGGACAATGTCGTCGATGTAGGTGAAGTCACGCCGCATCTCACCGCCGTTGAACAGGGGCAGCGGATCGCCCGCATACAGGGCCTTGGTGAAGATCCACATCGCCATGTCTGGCCGGCCCCACGGTCCGTAAACGGTAAAGAAGCGCAATCCCGTGAGCGGCACGTGATAAAGATTGGCGTAGCTTTCGCTGATCAGCTCGTCCGCCTTTTTCGTGGCCGCATAAAGCGACAACGGATGATCGACCCGGTCTTCGACCCGAAAGGGCAGGCTCTTGTTGCCGCCATAGACGGAGGAGGAGGAGGCATAGACCATGTGTCGCACGCCCCTGCGCCTGGCGAGCTCGAGCATGTTCGCGTGGCCCACCAGGTTGGACTGGATGTAGGCGCCTGGGTTTTCCATCGAGTAGCGCACGCCGGCCTGCGCGCCCAAGTGGACGATGGAGTCGATCTCGGCAGTGTCGGCGATGCGCTGAAGCGCCTCGGCGTCGGCGAAATCGATGCGTTCGAAGCGGAAGCGGTTGTCGAATTGACGGGTCAGCGCGTCGAGCCGCGCCTGCTTCAGCCGAGGGTCGTAATAATCGTTGAGATTGTCGATCCCGACCACCTCTTCGCCGCGATCGAGCAGCGCGCGCGACGTCGCAGCTCCGATGAACCCCGCAGCGCCGGTGACCAGAACAGCCATGGCGAGTGCATAAGGGGTGCAGTGAACGGCGCAAAGGCCCTAGAGCGGGCGCGTGAATCGTTCATGGACCTTCGCGATCGATCGCGGCGGCACCTTCACCGACGTGGTCGCGCGCTCCTCCCACGGGGACTTACGGGTGGAGAAACTGCTGTCGGAGAACTCCGGCCAGTATGAAGATGCCGCGCTCGAAGCGATCCGCCGCGTGCTCGCGGACGAAGGCGGCAGCGTCGAGGAAGTGCGGATGGGCACTACCGTCGCGACCAACGCCTTGCTCGAGCGCAAGGGGGAGCAGGTGGCGCTGGCGATCACCCGTGGCTTCGGGGATGCGCTGAGGATCGGCTACCAGGCGCGCCCGGAGATATTCGCTCGGCAGATCCTCCTTCCGACGATGCTTTACGGACGCGTCGTCGAGATCGATGAGCGTGTGGGCGTTGACGGCGAGGTGCTGGTGCCGCTCGACGAGGCGGCGGCCCGCGCCGCACTTGAGGAATTGCGTGACGGCGGCATCGATTCTCTAGCGATCGTGCTGATGCACGGCTGGCGGCACAGCGGTCACGAGGCACAACTGGCGGCAATCGCGCGCGAGCTCGGCTTCACACAGGTGTCGGCCAGTCACGAGGTCGCGCCGCTGATCAAGCTCGTCGGCCGCGGGGATACGACGGTCGTCGACGCCTATCTCTCGCCGGTGCTGCGCCGGTATGTCGAGCGGGTCGCCGCCGGCCTGCCACACGGTACCGACCTCCACTTCATGCAGTCGAACGGCGGCCTCGCCGAAGCGCGCGCGTTCCGCGGCAAGGACGCGATCCTTTCAGGCCCGGCGGGCGGCGTCGTCGGAATGGTCGCTGCCAGCGCGGCGCACGGAGCGTCGAGGCTGATCGGCTTCGACATGGGCGG
Organism: Sphingomonas sp.; assembly: GCA_013361785.1. Lineage (GTDB taxonomy): Bacteria > Pseudomonadota > Alphaproteobacteria > Sphingomonadales > Sphingomonadaceae > Sphingomicrobium. Next base: position 9,214 of record JABFXK010000071.1, on the reverse strand, counting down.
CACGTCGACTGACGTCTCGCATTATGCGGGCAGCTTCGAGCTCGCCGACGAGAGCGTTGTCGCGGGTGTGCGCATCCGTGCGCCGATGATGCAGATCAATACGGTCGCGGCCGGCGGCGGCTCCGTCTGCCGATTCGACGGGATGCGCTTCCGGGTGGGCCCGGAGAGCGCCGGCGCCAATCCCGGCCCAGCCTGCTACCGCAACGGCGGACCGCTGACGGTCACCGATTGCAACCTGTTCCTCGGCAGGATCGACCCGGAGCAATTCCCCCGGGTGTTCGGCCCCGACGGCGACCAGCCGCTCGACCGCGAGGCGCCTGCGGCGCGGCTGCAGGAAGTCGCGGACCAGCTCGGCGGCACGAAAAGCCTCGAAGAAATCGCCGACGGTTTCCTCGACATCGCGGTCGACAATATGGCCGCCGCGATCCGCAAGATCTCGATCGCGCGAGGACATGACGTGACGCGCTACACGCTCGCCTGCTTCGGCGGCGCGGGCGGGCAGCATGCGTGCCGGGTCGCCGATGCGCTCGGGATCGAGCGTATCCTGATCCATCCACTGGCCGGAGTGCTCTCGGCCTATGGCATCGGGATCGCCGACGTGAAGGCGATCCGCGATGCGAGCGTGCTGAAGCCGCTCGGCGAGGATTTTTCCGCGGCCCTCGCCGCTCTGGAGAAGCGAGCCTGCGATGCGCTTCTCGACCAAGGCGTCCACCGTGCCCGAATCGAGCTCGACCGCCGTGCGCGGCTCCGCACCAGCGGCAGCGACACCACGCTGGAGATTGCAGTCGCACCGATCGAACAGATGCGACGCGCCTTCGCCGAGCTTCACCGCAAGCGGTTCGGCTACGTCGACGAAAATGCGGAAGCGATCGTCGATGCGCTCGTGGTGGAGGCGATCGCGCGAACCGACGTTAACTTCGCTCAGGCTGCGACCGGTGCGCAGAACGAGGTCGTGGATGGTCCAACCCTCATCATCGATCCCACATCGACAATCGTCGTCGAGCCTGGTTGGCGCGCCGAGCGTGTCGCCGACGGTACGCTCATCCTGACCCGCGCCATTGCGCTTCGACGCGCCAAGGCGATTGGCACCGATATCGATCCCGTCCAGCTCGAAATCTTCAACAGCCTCTTCATGGCCATCGCCGAGGAGATGGGCGTCGCGCTGCAATCGACGGCGACCAGCGTGAATATCAAGGAGCGGCTCGACTTCTCCTGTGCGATTTTCGATGCGGGCGGCGCGCTGATCGCCAACGCGCCGCACATTCCGGTTCACCTCGGATCGATGGGCGAAAGCATTCGCAGGATCATCGAGACGCGTGGGCAGGGGAAGGACGGGCGCGGCATCCGCCGCGGGGACGCCTATGTGCTGAACGACCCCTATCGCGGCGGGACGCACCTGCCGGACATCACCGTCATCGTGCCCGTGTTCTACGAAGACGAAGAGGAGCCGTCGGCCTATGTAGCTGCGCGCGGCCACCACGCCGACATCGGCGGAATCGCGCCCGGCTCGATGCCGCCCGACAGCCGCACCATCGGCGATGAGGGCGTGCTGATCGACAATTTCCTGCTCGTCGATGAAGGTCATTTCCGAGAAGGCGAAATGCGCGCCCTGCTCGGCTCCGGCGAATGGCCGGCGCGCAGACCCGACCGCAACATGTCCGACCTCAAGGCGCAGCTCGCTGCCTGCACGCGCGGCGCCGAGGTGCTGGTACAGTCGGCGCGCGATTACGGCGGCGACGTCGTCGCGGCCTACATGCGGCACGTGCTCGCCAATGCCGAGGAGTCGGTGCGGCGGCTGCTCGGCCGGCTCGACGATGGTGAATTCGATTACGAGATGGATAACGGCGCGCACGTCCGCGTTAAAATCTCGATCGACAAGCGGAAGCGCTCGGCGACGTTCGATTTCACCGGCACGAGCGACCAACTGCCCGACAATTTCAACGCGCCTTATTCGATCGTTCGAGCGGCTTCGCTCTACGTCGTGCGGACATTGATCGACGACGCCATCCCGATGAATGACGGCTGCCTCAGGCCTATCGACGTGATCGTGCCGAACGGCTCGATGCTCAACCCGAGATTCCCTGCTGCTGTCGTCGCGGGCAATGTCGAGACAAGTCAGGTTGTCACCGACGCCTTGTTTGCCGCGACCGGGCGGCTCGCCCCCAGCCAGGGCACGATGAATAACTTCACCTTCGGCAACGAGCGGCATCAATATTATGAGACGATCGCCGGCGGCTCCGGCGCCGGCCCGGACTTCGACGGCACCAGCGCGGTTCAGACCCACATGACCAACAGCCGGCTGACCGATCCGGAGATTCTCGAAACGCGGCTCCCGGTTCGGCTCGATGAGTTCGCGATTCGCCGCGGCTCGGGCGGGACCGGCGCGCACAAGGGTGGCGATGGCGTTGTCCGTGCGGTGACATTCCTCGAACCGATGCGGGCGAACATGCTTGCCAACCGCCGGCGCGTGCCGCCGCGCGGGATCGAGGGCGCGGCGGACGCAGAGGCCGGCCGCAACTGGGTCGAGCGGACCGACGGAACCGTCGAAATGCTCAGCGCCACCGCCTCGGCAGAGGTGCAGCCGGGCGACCGGTTCGTTATCGAGACTCCAGGGGGCGGCGGGTTCGGCAGGAGGAACAAGTGACCGATTATTGGCCGCTGCTCGGGATTGGGCTGGTCGTCCTTGGTTTCGCGCTCCGGTTCAATCCGCTGCTGGTCGTCGCAGTCGCCGCGATTGCAACGGGGCTGCTGGCGCACATGCCCTTCCTGAAGGTGCTCGGCGTGCTCGGCCACGGTTTCAACGAGAACCGCACCGTCACCCTGATCTACATCGTGCTCCCGGTGATCGGCCTCCTCGAACGCTACGGGCTCCAGCAGCAGGCGCGTGCGCTGATCGGCCGAATGCGGGGAGCCACCGTTGGCAGGGTGCTCGTGCTCTACCTCGGCTTCCGCCAAATCTTCGCGGCGCTCGGCCTGACTTCGGTCGCGGGCCAGGCGCAGACGGTGCGTCCGCTCGTCGCGCCGATGGCGCTGGCCGCCGCCGAGAAGGAGCACGGCGAGCTCGACGAAGACACGGCCGAGCACATCAAGGCGATGTCCGCGGCGACCGACAATGTCGGCCTGTTCTTCGGCGAGGACATCTTCATCGCCATTTCGTCGATCCTTCTGATCCAGGGCGCGCTCAAGGTCTACGGCATCGAGCTCACTCCATTCGAGCTGTCGGTCTGGGCCATTCCGAGCGCGATCTGCGCCTTCCTCATCCAGACGGCACGGCTGCTGTGGATGGACCGCCGGCTGAGGAGGCACCCCCGATGATCGACATGCACTGGCTCTATGCATGCGCGGGTTTCATCTTCGCGAGCTTCGCCGTGTCGAGCGTCCGCGACACCGCCAACGCGAAGCGCTGGGGCAATGCCGCTTTCTGGGCTCTAGTCGCGGTCAGCTTCTGGTTCGGCGACTTGCTCGGCGATATCGGCAATGGAGTTCTAGTGCTCGTGCTCGTTGCGCTCGCCGGCGTTCATGCGCTCGGCCGAAGTACGGGTGAATCGACCAGCACCGAAGAGCGCCAGCGTTTCTCCGAACGCTACGGCAACAAACTTTTCGTCCCCGCGCTGATCATCCCGTTCACGGCATTCCTCGGCACCCTGCTGTTCACCTACACCCCTCTCAAGAACAGTGGCCTCATCGACCCGAAGGCCGTCACGCTCGTGCTCCTCGGCGTCGGAGTGATCATCGCTCTGATCGTCTGCTATCTCTGGATTCGGCCGCCGCTCATGTCCTCGGTTGACGAGGGCGGTCGGCTTGCGAACGCAATCGGCTGGGCGCTGGTCCTGCCGCAGATGCTTGCGGCGCTCGGCGCCGTGTTCGCCGCCGCGGGCATCGGGACGACCATCGGCGCGCTCGCCGGCGAGATCATCCCCCACGGAAGCATCTTCCTCGCGATCTTGCTCTACGGCCTCGGGATGGTGGTGTTCACGATGATCATGGGCAACGCCTTCGCCGCATTCCCCGTGATGGTGGCGGCGATCGGCGTGCCCATTCTGATCCACGAGGACGGCGGCCGGGCCGCGGTGATCGGCGCCGTCGGCATGCTGACCGGCTATTGCGGGACGTTGATGACCCCGATGGCCGCCAACTTCAACATCGTCCCGGCGGCGCTGCTCGAGCTCAGGAATCAGTATGGCGTCGTCAAGGTGCAGGTCGCGACCGCGATCCCGCTGCTCATGGCCAACATCGCCATCCTCTACATTGCGGGATTCCATTTGTGACGAAGCTCGACGCCGATCTCGCCTCGCGCATGGCGCGAATCGCGCTGGGGCACGTGCGGAAGGAATATCCGCACAAGCTCGACCAGGTGCTGCTCGGCGACGAGGATCTGGCGCCGCCGCGCGCGCTTCACCCGATCTTCTACGGCAGTTTCGACTGGCACAGCTGCGTCCACGGCTGGTGGACGTTGCTCACGCTGCGCCGACTGTTTCCCCAAATTCCCGAAGCGCAGCCAATCGCCGAGATGGCGGACGACAGCTTTACGCCCGAGAAGGTGGGCGGCGAGCTCGCGTTTCTCGACCGGCCGCTCAGCCGCGGGTTCGAGCGGCCGTACGGCTGGGCGTGGCTGCTCTATCTCCACCTCGAAGCGACTCGGCACCAGGAGAGTTGGGCGGCCGAGCTGGAGCCGCTCGCACGCGCCTTCGCGCAGCGGCTCCGCGATTACCTGCCGGTCCTCACTTATCCGATCCGGGTCGGCACCCACTTCAACACCGCCTTCGCGGTGGTGCTGTCGCTCGAATGGGCCGAGCGATTCGATGAAGATCTCGTCGAGCTGATCCGCAATCGCTCGCTCCACTGGTTCGCGGCGGACCGCGACTGCCAGGCCTGGGAGCCCGGCGGCGACGAGTTCCTGTCGCCGGCGCTGATCGAAGCGTTGTGCATGGCGGGGACGCATGAGGCGGATTTTCCTGCCTGGTTCGCCCGCTTCCTGCCCAGCATCTGCCAGCGCGAGCCCGCGAGCCTGTTCGAACCGGCGATCGTCAGCGATCGGAGCGACGGCAAGATCGCGCATTTGGATGGGGTCAATCTTAGCCGCGCCTGGTGCTGGCGTCGCATTGCGCCCCTTTTGCCGGAGCAGGAGCGGGAGATCGCCAGCGCCTCCGCCGACGAGCATCTCGCCGCCGCGCTGCCCCACATTGCTGGCGATTATATGGGAGAGCATTGGCTGGCGAGCTTCGCGCTGCTCGCTTTGCTCTGTGAATGAAGCGCGGCCGGCGCTAAGATGTTGCAATGACTGAGATCGACGCCCTCAACCGCGACTTCGTCAAATATGACCAGGTAGAGAAGAGCCATACCTACCGGCTCGCCGAGAACCCGGCCGATGAATTCGACGAGGATTATGAAATCGCGACGCTCGATTTCGCCGACTTTTTGCACGGCGACGCAGCCGGCAAGGCGCGCTTTGCCGACGCGTTCGCGGCTGCCTTAGAGGAGATCGGCTTCGCGGTTCTGGTCGGGCACGGAGTCGACACCGGCCTTTACGATCAGATGCACGACGCCGCGCTCGACGTGTTCACCTCGACGAGCCTCGCCGACAAGATGCGCTTCCGCGCGGAACGGCACGGCTCGGTGAACCAGGGCTACTTCCCGATTGAGGAAACGAGCGAAATCCATCCCGACCTCGTTGAAGGGTGGGTCTTCTGCCGCCGTGCCTTCGATATTCCGCAGCAGCGGGACGAGCAGTTCCGCGCCGAGGACTTCTGGCCGCGGGCGAAATATGAACCGCAGTTCCGTCAGCTGGTGCTCGCCCATGAGAAGCTGTTCAAGCCGATCGGGCAGGCCATGCTCCAAGGCCTCGGTTGCGATCCGGACCTGCTCGATGAGAAGCTGACCGAGACCAACTTCGGCCTGCGCCTCAACTACTATCCGCCGATGACGGCCGAGCAGGACAGCTCGGGCGCAGGGCGGCTGCTCGGCCACGAGGACGTCGACCTGTTCACGATCCTCCCTGCAAGCCGCGTCGATGGGCTGCAGGTGTGGAATCACCGAAGCGGGAAATGGGTGCGGATGAAGGCGCCGTACGGGTCGATCATCATCAACACCGGCGATTACATGCAGCGGATCTCGAACGACCGCTTGCCCTCGACCACGCACCGCGTCGGAAAGCCCAGCGACGGATCGCATATTGCAACGCCACGTGTTTCCTTCCCGATGGCCGTTTACGTTTGGGAGAATGAAATCCTCGAAGTGCTCCCCGGCCTCGGCACAGCGAAATACGAGCCGGTGAAGGCGATCACCTTCCACACACGCAGCACCAGCAAATTCTACGGCGACGGTTACGCCGTCGAGGCCGCCTAGTCGGGCAGGCACTCCTGCCCTAGGACCAGGTTCGGCTGTCCGGTATCACCCGGCAGCCGCTGACAGATCGGCGTGCCCTCCAGCAACGTATCTCCGCCAATGGCCTGATAGGTGTCGACGATGTTCTGCGCCGCGGTGAGCTTGGTGTTCACCAGCGTCTGCTGCGCGCCGTAATAGGAGCGTTGGGCATCGAGCACGTTGAGGAAGGGGCTTATGCCCGCGTTGTAGCGCGCTTCGGTCAGCAGATAGGTGTCGGCGGTCTCGGCCTGCTGACGCTGCCGCGCGGCGATCTCGTCGTTCATCGTGCCGCGGCGGGCTAGCGCGTCCGAGACCTCTCGGAAGGCCGTCTGGACGGTTCCCTGGTAGGTCGCGATTGCGGCGCGCTTCTCGGCTTCGGTGAGCCGGACGTTGGCATGTCCGGCGCCGGCCTGGAAGATGGTGTAGCTGGCGTTTGCGCCTGCGCTCCATCCGAAGGCTCCGCCGGTGAACAGCTTGAGCAAGGCCGAGCTTGCGAAGCCGAGCAGACCGGTCAGCGAAATCCGCGGGAACAGAGCCGCGCGCGCGGCGCCGATGTTCGCGTTGGCGGACCTCAGCTCATCTTCGGCCTGCACGACATCGGGCCGCCGCAGGAGCACGTAAGAGTCGAGGCCGGTCGGCACCGGCGCGACGGTCCCGAATGCTTCATCGATCGAGTGCGCGAGCAGGCTCGGGTCGACGGGACCGCCGACCAGCAGGCGGAGCGCGTTGATGTCTTGCGCAACTGCCGTCCGTTGCCTCGCGATGTCGGCCTGAGCGGTGTCCAGGATCTGTTCGGCCTGATCGAGGTCCGTCCGCGGAGCGACTCCGCCTTCGAGCCGCAGGCGAGTCAGGCGGACAGTCTTTTCCGCACTCGCCGTAGTCTGCTCCTCGATCAGCAGCAGACTCGAGTCGGCTGCATGATTGAGCCATGCACTCGCGATGTTCGACACCAGAGTCAGCCGCGTTGCGCGCGCGCCGGCTTCCGTCGAAAAGTAGCGGTTGAGCTGGACGTCGGTCAGCGAGCGGAGGCGCCCGAACAGGTCGAGTTCGTAGTTCGGTACGCTTGCGCCCGTCTGGAACTGTGTCGAAATCTTCGATCCGGAACCGCGATTGCCCGTCACTGTGGCTCCGGCATTCGCGTCCACCGTCGGAAATTGCTGCGCTCTCTGAATTCGATATTGCTCGCGCGCAGCCGCGATGTTGGCGGCCGCGCTCATCAGGTTGCGGTTGTTGTTCAGCGCTTCCGCGATCAGTGTTTGCAGGCGCGGATCGGTGAACACCTGCTTGTAGGTGAGGGCGGGAAGACCCGCCTCCGCAGCGGTCAGATAGGCGTCGCCGTAAGGCCAAGACGCGGGGATCGCCGGGTCGGGCCGCACATATTTAGGCTCCATGGTGGAGCAGCCCGTTGCAAGCAGCGCCACGAGCGCGATCGCGCGCTTCACGCCCGCGCCTCCCTGCGGCGGCGCCAGCGGTCGCGGATGATCACGAATCCATCGCGAGTGCCTCGGCGCACCAGCACATAAAAAAGCGGAATGTAGAAGATTGCGAGGATCGTCGCCGTCAGCATTCCGCCGATCACCGCGGTGCCGATCGCGATCCGGCCGTTCGCGCCGGGACCGGTGGCAATGGCCAACGGGAACACGCCGAAGATGAAGGCGAAGCTCGTCATCAGGATCGGCCGAAGCCTTATCCGAGCCGCCTCGATCGCCGCGTCGAGGACTCTCTTCCCTTCTTTTTCGGCGCGCTCCGCGAACTCGTTCATCAGGATCGCGTTTTTCGACGTGAGCCCCATCGTGGTCAGAAGGCCGATCTGCAGGAACACGTCATTCTGCAGGCCGCGCAATGTCACGAACAGGATCGCTCCGACTAGTCCGAGCGGAACGACCAGCAGCACCGCGAGCGGAATCGACCAGCTTTCGTACAGCGCGGCGAGGCACAGGAAGATCACGATCAGCGAAACGGTGTAGAGCAGCGGCGCCTGACCCGTGGCGAGCCGCTCTTGATAGGAGGCACCGGACCAGGCCACTCCGACGCCGGGAATTTCCGACGCGAGCTTCGAGATTTCGTCCATCGCCTGTCCGGAGCTTTTGCCCGCTGCGGGCTGCCCGTCGATTTCGAACGATTGATATCCTTCGAACCGGTCGACCGTAACCGGGGCGACCGTCCAGCCGGTCGTCGCGAAGGACGAAAACGGCACCATGTTGCCCTGGTTGTTGCGGACATACCAATTACCCAGGTCCGAGGGCTCCGACCGGAACGGTGCGTCGCCCTGGACATACACTTTCTTGACCCGTCCCCGGTCGACAAAGTCGTTCACATAACGACCGCCCCAGGCGGTCGAGAGGGTCGAATTCACGTCCGCCGGACTGAGCCCGAACCCCGCCAGCCGCTGCTGATCGACGTTGATCTTCAAGCTCGCGACGTCGGGAAGCTCAGAGAGGCGGACCTGCTCGAGCAGCGGATCGGCGGTCGCGGCAGCGAGCAGGCGGTCGCGCGCTGCGGTGAACTGCGCGCGGCTCATCCCGCTCGTGTTCTGCAGCTGCATCGAGAAACCGCTCGACTGGCCGAGGCCGCGGATTGCGCCGGGAATGAGCGCGAATACCTGTGCGTCGCGGAGACCGCGGAATGCGGCCGAGGCCCGCTCCACGATCGCTGATGCGCTGTTCTGCGATCCGTGCCTCTGATCGAATGGCGCGAGGTTGACGTAGGCCTGGCCGGTATTCTGTCCGGAAAGCCCGCCGCCGCCGCCGGTCACCGCGAAGAACACCGCGACGTTCTTTTTTTCGGGTCCGTGGAGGAAGTATTTCTCGACCGCCAGCTCGACCTGCTGAGTGCGGCCGAATGTCGCTCC
>JABFXK010000231.1 GCA_013361785.1 Sphingomonas sp. | reverse complement strand
AACCGGTCACTTATCCGGAAGCCGCGAGCCAGGCGCTCGAGCGGCTGATCCCCGATCTCGTGCGGCAGCTGCAGGAGCGGCATCTTGGTGCGCGCAGGCTGTCGTTGATCGGCTATCGGGTGGACGGCAGCACCGCCGTCGCCTCCGTGGCGACGACGATTGCCAGCCGCGATCCGAAACACCTGCTGCGCCTGCTCGCCGACAAGGCGGCCGCCCTCGATCCGGAGTTCGGCTTCGATGCGTTCGCGCTCCAGGCCGACTGGACCGAGGATTTGAGTGCCGCGCAGGAGAGCCTGGTCGAGGAGCCGAGCGGCGAGCGCGAGCTCGCGCGGCTGATCGACCGGCTGACGGTGAAGCTCGGGCCAACGCGCGTCCGGCGCCCGCAGCCGTTCGAGAGCCACCTTCCCGAATGCGCGGTCGAATGGATCCCGGCGCTGTCGAAAGCCGAAGCGATTGAGCTGCCGCAAGTCCGCCGCCCGGACCGCCTCCTCGATCGTCCCGAGGCGATCGACGTCATTTATGCGACGCCCGAAGGCATGCCGCGGCGGTTCGTGTGGCGGCGCGCCGTGCATGACATTGCGCGTGCCGAGGGGCCCGAGCGGATCGCGCCCGAATGGTGGCGGCAGCCGTCGAGCGCGCGGCTGCGCGACTATTACCGCGTCGAGGATGCCCGAGGACGCCGTTACTGGATCTACCGCGAGGGCCTGATCGGCGACGGGCGCGGCGGCGCTCCGGGCTGGTACATCCACGGGCTTTTCGGCTGATGCCTGAGAAGGTCGGTTTTTCCCGGCTGAAGCTGGTCCCGCGCGAGGGCATGCCTCCGCCGGCGCTGACGCCGTCGGCCTATGTCGAGCTTGGCGTCACCTCGCCATTCTCGTTCCTGCGCGGCGCGTCGGACGCGATCGAGCTGGTGCTGGCGGCGCTGGACCAAGGCTATGACACGATCGGGATCGCCGACCGCAACACGCTCGCCGGCGTCGTCAGGATGCACAGCGCATGCAAGGGCGCAGGCCTCAAGCCGCTGATCGGCTGCAGGCTCGATCTCACCGACGCGCCGAGCCTGCTCGCTTACCCGATCGACCGCGACGGTTACGGCCGCCTCTCGCGGCTGCTCAGCCTCGGCAAGATGCGCGCCGAGAAGGGCGAGTGCGATCTGTCGCTGCAGGATGTCGCCGACGATTCCGAAGACATCGCCTTCATCGCCTGGCCGCAGGACGATCTCGACGCGTTCGAAGCGGACCTGCCGCGGCTTCGCGACGCTTTGACGTCACTCCGGCATGTGGCGGCAAGCTGGCTGTACCGCGGTGACGACGCTGCTCGCATCGAGCGGCTCGACCGGTTGGCGCGCCAGCACGGCTGCACGATCATCGCGACGAACGACGTCCATTATCACGCGCCCGACCGGCGGCCGCTGCAGGATGTCGTCACCTGCATCCGCGAGAAGACCACCATCGCCAATGCCGGTTACCTGCTGAACCCGAATGCCGAGCGGCACCTGAAACCAGCGGCCGAGATCGCGCGGCTGTTCGCGCGCTGGCCGCATGCGATTTCGGCGACGCGCGCGTTCGCCGACGCCCTCCACTTCAGCCTCGACGAACTCCGCTATGAATATCCGCGGGAGACGGTGCCCGACGGCAAGTCGCCGCAGCAATATCTGGAGCAGCTGACCTGGGCGGGCGCCGGGGAGCGCTGGCCGGACGGCATTCCCGACAAGGTCCTGAAGCAGCTCCGGCATGAGCTCGCGCTGATCGACCGGCTCGACTTCGCGCGCTACTTCCTGACCGTCCACGATATCGTCGCTTATGCGCGAAGCCTCGATCCGCCGATCCTGTGCCAGGGGCGCGGATCAGCAGCGAACAGCGCCGTCTGCTACTGCCTCGGCATGACCGCGGTCGATCCGGCGACCAGCGATCTCTTGTTCGAGCGCTTCATCTCCGAGGAACGGCGCGAGCCGCCAGACATCGACGTCGATTTCGAGCATGAGCGCCGCGAGGAGGTGATCCAGCACATCTATCAGAAATATGGCCGCGACCGCGCCGGGATCGCCGCGACCGTGATCCACTACCGCCCACGCTCGGCGATTCGCGAAGTCGGCAAGGTGATGGGGCTGAGCGAAGACGTATGCGGCGCGCTCGCCTCGACCATCTGGGGCCATATGGAAGCCGAGCTGGAGGAGACACGCGCCGGCGATGCGGGGCTCGACCTTTCCGACCCGCATCTCAAGCGCACGGTGAAGCTCGCCGAGCAGCTGGTAGGGATGCCGCGCCATTTGTCGCAGCATGTCGGCGGGTTCATCCTTACCGAGCGGCCACTCACCGAGACCGTGCCGATCGGCAATGGCGCGATGGACGACCGAACCTTCATCGAATGGGACAAGGACGACATCGACGAGCTCGGCATCTTGAAGATCGACGTGCTCGCACTCGGCATGCTGACCTGCATCCGCAAATGCTTCGACCTCGTGCGCTTACATCATGACGAGGAGTGGAGCCTCGCGACCATCCCGCAGGAGGTGCCCGAGGTCTACGACATGCTTTGCCGTGGGGACTCGCTCGGCGTGTTCCAGGTCGAGAGCCGGGCGCAGATGAACATGCTTCCGCGCCTCAAGCCGCGCTGCTTCTACGATCTCGTCATCGAAGTCGCGATCGTGCGGCCGGGACCGATCCAGGGCGACATGGTCCACCCCTATTTGAAGCGCCGCAGCGGCAAGGAGCCCGAGACTTTCCCCTGCCCCTCGCCCGAACACGGCCCCCCCGACGAGCTCGAGAAGATCCTGGGACGAACGCTCGGAGTCCCGATCTTCCAGGAGCAAGCGATGAAGATCGCGATCGACGCGGCGCGCTTCACCGCCGAGGAAGCGAACCAGCTGCGGAAGGCAATGGCTACCTTTCGGTCGAAGGGCAGGATCGAGACGCTCGAGGAGAAGATGGTCGGGCGGATGGTCAGCAGAGGCTATGATGCGGCTTTCGCGCAGCGCTGCTTCGACCAGATCAAGGGCTTCGGCGAATATGGCTTTCCCGAGAGCCACGCGGCGAGCTTCGCGCACCTCGTCTACGTCTCGTCATGGCTGCGGTGGAAATATCCGGCGGCGTTCGCTTGTGCTTTGCTCAATTCACAGCCGATGGGCTTCTATGCCCCTGCGCAGATCGTCCGCGACGCCCGCGAGCATGGAGTCGAGGTGCGCGAAGTGGACGTGAACCACAGCGACTGGGACTGCACGCTCGAACGTCCCCTCCCGCCTGCGGGAGGGGAAGAGGCGCGAAGCGCCGAAGGGGAGGGCCTGTCCGATCATCACAAGCCCTCCCCCAGCCCCTCCCGCGAGCGGGAGGGGAGTGTCGCATTGCGCCTCGGCCTCAGGCAGGTCGACGGACTTCATCGTGAAGCCGCGGATCGCGTTGTCGCGCGGCGGCCCTATGCATCGGTCGAGGAGTTGCGCACTGGGGGGCATGTGCCGGTACATGCGATCCAGCGGCTCGCCGCAGCCGACGCCTTTCGCTCGATAGGGCTCGACCGGCGTGCTGCGCTTTGGGACTCGCGCGCACTGAAGGCTGCACCGGACCTGCCGCTCTTCGCTTATGCGGAGGAACGCGACGAAGGCTTGGAAGTCGCGCCGGCTGAGCTTCCGGCAATGCCGCTCGCCGAGCATGTGATCAGCGATTACCAGACGATCCGGCTCAGTCTGAAGGCGCACCCGATGCACTTCCTGCGGCCACATTACGCAGCGCAGAAGTTCGTCACCGCGGAGCAGCTGAAGTCGCTGAAGGACGGCAAGCGGGTGTCGATCACCGGCGTGGTGCTGATCCGACAGCGGCCGGGAACGTCCAAAGGCGTGGTCTTCATCACCATCGAGGACGAGACCGGGATCGCCAATCTGGTCGTCTGGCCGGCCGTGTTCGAAAAGCAGCGCAAGATCGTCATGGGCGCGCGGCTGATGGCCGTTCACGGCGTCATCCAGCGCGATCCCGACAGCGAGGTGATCCACGTGGTCGTCGGCGGCCTAGAGGACCACACCTCCATGCTCAGCCGGCTGAGCGACGATTCGCTGCTGCCCTCGATCCTCGAAAAAGCCGATCACGCGGGAAGCTGGGGTCGTCCGCAGAGCCGTCATCCCCGTAACGTTGAGGTCATTCCCAAAAGCAGGGATTTTCACTGACTTGCCATTCGCCGGTAAGATCGGCCAAGCAACAGCCCAGCCATGCCACTGACCGTTTCGCTCATCCTCGCGTTCGTCGCGGCGCAGCCAGCGCAACACGCGCCGATCGAAGGGCTGTGGAAGAACCCGATCGGAAGCGCGATCATTGCTGTCGCGCCCTGCGGCAATGCCTATTGCGGCAAGGTCGTATGGGCTTCGGCACGCGGGCAGCGTGAAGTGGCGAAGACCACTTCCCACGTGGTCGGCACGGCAGTCCTCACCGGCGTGAAGCCGAAGGCGAACGGCTGGGTCGGAAAGCTGTTCATTCCCGACGACAACATTCATGTCTCGGCCAAACTGCAGCTGCTCAGTGCGACTCAGCTCAAGCTGACGGGCTGCGGTCTTGCGGGTCTGATTTGCCGCTCGCAAATCTGGACTCGTACCGAAGAGCCGCTGCCTGCGTCCAACTGACCCTCCGGAACGTTCATCGCCAGGCAAGCTGAAGGTGCGATTTTCGCCGCAAATCGCTGCTAAGAGGGTGCAATGAAACACTTTATTCTCGCTTGTGCAGGCCTTGCGGCCGCCCTTGCCCCCGCCTCGGCGCTCGCGAAGAGCAATCTCGAGGGGCGCTGGAAGAACGGCGCCATGGAGATCCTCATCGCCCCGTGCGGATCAACCTTGTGCGGCAGGGTCGTCAAGGCGTCGGCGCAGCAACAGTCGAAGGCGCGGCGCGGCAGCGGCACGCATCTGCTCGGAGCACGAGTGATCGACAATATCCAGTCCGCTGGTCGGGGACGCTGGAGCGCCGATGTGTTCGTCGCCAGCCGCGACATGAACGCGCGCGGCATGATTGAGCAGGTCAATCCGGACCGCCTGGCAGTGCGCGGTTGCGTGCTCGCCATCATCTGCAAGACCACGCACTGGGACCGGATCGGCTAAGCGCCGAGCATCGGCAGCAGCCGGTCCCCAATCTCGCCGTTGAGCACCGCCAACTGAAGCGCGCTCATCTCGTCCGCCCAATAGCGGTCGGCAGTAAAGTGCGGCGATCGGGCGCGGACTGCCGCGTGGACCGCCTCCAGCTTCGGCGAGGTCTTGAGCGGCGCGTGATAGTCGATGCCCTCGGCAGCAGCCATGAGTTCAACCGCGACCACGCCCGCGACATTGCGGGCGATCTGCCCGGCCTTGCGCGCGGCAATCGGCGCCATGGAGACATGGTCCTCCTGCCCCGCGGAAGTCGGGATGGAGTCGACGCTGGCCGGAAAGGCGAGACTCTTGTTCTCGCTGACCAGGGCCGCGGCGGTAACCTGTGGGATCATCAGCCCGGAATTCACGCCTGAATCTTCAGTGAGGAACGCAGGCAACCCGCTCATCTTCGGGTCGACGAGGACGCTCACCCGCCGCTCGGAAATGGAGCCCACTTCGCATAGCGCCATCGCGATCGTGTCGGCCGCGAAGGCGACCGGCTGGGCATGGAAATTGCCGCCGGAAATGGCGGTGGCGTCATCGGCGAAAACGATCGGATTGTCGGTGACCGCGGCCGCTTCGATCGTCAGCGTGCGCGCGGCGTGCTGAAGAAGATCGAGCGCGGCACCCATCACCTGCGGCTGGCAGCGAAAGCTGTAGGGGTCCTGGACTCGGTCGCACTTGATGTGACTGACGAGAATTTCGCTGCCTTCGAGGAGGTCGTGGATCGCGGCTGCGACGCGAATCTGCCCCGGCTGCCCGCGCAGCGCGGAAAGCCGCGGGTCGAACGGCTTGGCGCTACCCTTGAGAGCGTCAACCGCAAGTGCGCCCGCAGCGACCGCCGCGCCGAACACGCGCTCGCCCGCGAACAGCGCGTCGAGCGCAAGCGCCGTGCTGGCCTGCGTGCCGTTGATCAGCGCGAGCCCTTCCTTCGGGCCGAGCTGCAGCTCGTCGAGCCCGATGCGATCGAGTGCGTCCTTCGACGGCGTCCGTTCGCCTGCGAGATCGATCCAGCCGTACCCCATGAGCGCTGCGACGAGATGTGCGAGCGGCGCGAGGTCGCCCGATGCACCGACGCTCCCCTGTGACGGGATCAGCGGCATCGCATCGGCGTCGAGCAGCCGCTGCAGCGCGTCGATGACGACCGGCCGAACCCCCGAATAACCGCGGGCGAGGCCGAGCAGCTTGAGGACGATCATCAGTCGTGTGATCTGGCGCGGAAGCGGATCGCCGAGGCCGGCGCTGTGCGACAGGATGAGCTTCGTCTGCAGTTCAGCCAGCCGCTCATTCGGAATGCGCGTATTGGCAAGCAGGCCGAAGCCGGTGTTGACGCCGTACACCGTGTCGCCGCTCGCGACGATGCGCTCGACACCGGCGGCTGACGTGGCGATGCGCTCCATGGACGAATCGTCGAGCGACGCCGCTTCGCCCTCCCAAAGCCGCCGCAACGTGGCGAGGTCGATCGATTCAGGGTTGAGCTTCACGCATTCACCATCGGCAAATCGAGGCCCTGCTCGCGCGCGCAATCGATCGCGATTTCATAGCCCGCGTCCGCATGGCGCATGACTCCGGTGCCGGGGTCGTTCCAAAGCACGCGCTCGAGCCGCCGAGCCGCGTCATCTGTGCCGTCGGCGACGATCACCATGCCCGCGTGCTGTGAATAGCCCATACCGACGCCGCCGCCATGGTGGAACGACACCCAGGTCGCGCCGCTGGCCGTATTGAGCAAAGCATTGAGCAGCGGCCAATCGCTAACGGCGTCGCTGCCGTCGCGCATGCTTTCGGTCTCGCGATTGGGCGAGGCGACGCTGCCGCTGTCGAGATGATCACGCCCAATGACGATCGGCGCGGAGACTTCACCGTTCCGCACCATGTCGTTGAAGGCGAGGCCGAGGCGATGCCGCTGGCCGAGACCAACCCAGCAGATGCGCGCCGGGAGGCCCTGAAACGCGATCCGCTCCCGCGCCATATCGAGCCAGCGGTGCAGATGTTGACCGTCGGGGATCAGCTCCTTCACCCGCTGGTCAGTCCGGTAGATGTCCTCCGGATCTCCGCTCAGCGCCGCCCAGCGAAAGGGACCGATCCCGCGGCAGAAGAGCGGGCGGACATAGGCCGGCACGAAGCCAGGGAAGTCGAATGCATGGATAACTCCCATGTCCTTCGCTTCCTGGCGGATGTTGTTGCCGTAATCGAACGTCGGCACGCCCACCGCCTTGTAGGCGAGCATCGCTTCCACATGCTGTGCGATCGACAGCTTGGCGGCTTCGGCGACGGCGGCGGGATCGCGTTCGCGCATTTCCTGCCATTTGGCGACGGTCCAGCCGCCGGGGCAGTAGCCGTTCGCCGGATCATGCGCGCTGGTCTGATCGGTGAGCGCGTCGGGTCTGATTCCGCGCTTCAGCATCTCCGGCAGGATCTCCGCAGCATTGCCGAGCAGCCCAACGCTGGTCGGGTGTGACGCATTGCGGATGATCTCGAGCGCTTCGTCGATGCTGTCCGCGCGATGGTCGAGATAGCGCGTCTCGAGGCGCTTCTCGATGCGGCTTTCCTGCACTTCGATAGCGATGCAATGGGCCCCGGCCATCACCGCTGCGAGCGGCTGCGCGCCGCCCATCCCGCCGAGGCCCGCGGTGAGAATCCAGCGGCCCCTGAGGTCGCCGCCATAATGCTGCCGGCCCATCTCGGCGAAGGTCTCGTAGGTGCCTTGGACGATGCCCTGGCTGCCGATGTAGATCCAGCTGCCCGCCGTCATCTGGCCGTACATCATGAGCCCGGCGCGATCGAGTTCGTTGAACACGTCCCAGTTCGCCCATTTTGGCACGAGATTAGAGTTGGCGAGGAGCACGCGCGGCGCGTCCTTGTGCGTGCGGAACACGCCGACCGGCTTGCCGGACTGGACGAGCAAGGTCTGGTCCTCCTCCAGCCGCTCCAGTGTCTCGACGATCTTGTCGAAGCATTGCCA
Organism: Sphingomonas sp.; assembly: GCA_013361785.1. Classification (GTDB taxonomy): domain Bacteria; phylum Pseudomonadota; class Alphaproteobacteria; order Sphingomonadales; family Sphingomonadaceae; genus Sphingomicrobium. The sequence goes on along the minus strand of JABFXK010000231.1, from coordinate 5,928 downwards.
GTTGCGCGCCGCCCGACCGATCCCGCCATACACGACGAGGTTCTGCGGGTCCTCGGCGACCTCGTCGTCGAGATTGTTCATCAGCATCCGGACCGCCGCCTCAGTGGTCCAGCTCTTCGCCTTCATCTCCCTGCCGCGACGAGCTCGGATATGCCGTGAATTATCGCGTCTGTCGGTACTCAGCTGTCCACTCCATTGAAGATGCGCCGCGCCGGGCCGGGCAGGCCGATCCAATAGCCGAGCTCGGCGAGCGATTCGATGCGCCACGCACAAAGGTCCGCCTGCTTCCCGGCGGCGATGCTGCCGATGCTGTGCGCGAGGCCGAGCGCGCGGGCGGCGTTGATCGTCATTCCGGCGACCGCCTCCTCCGGCGTAAGGCCAAACAGAGTGCAGGCCAAATTCATCGCCAGAGTCGGCGAGAGAAGAGGCGAAGTGCCGGGATTGCAATCGGTCGCCACCGCCATCGGAACCTTGTGCTTGCGCAGCAGCGCGATCGGCGGCTTCTTCTTTTCCTGCAGCGCATAGAAAGCACCCGGGAGCAGTACGGCGACCGTTCCCGACGCAGCCATCGCCTTCGCGCCCGCATCGTCGAGATGTTCGAGATGGTCCGCGGACAGAGCCCGATATTGCGCGGCGAGCGCCGCGCCATTCTGGTTCGACAATTGTTCGGCGTGAAGCCGCACGCGCAATCCGTGGTGAGCCGCGGCCTTGAACAACCGCTCGACCTCGGCTGGCGTGAACGCGATCGTGTCGCAGAAAGCGTCGACGCTCGTCGCAAGCCCCTGCTTCGCCGCGGCGGGGATCAGCTTGTCGACGATCTCGCTGACATAATGGACGCGCCGGTCCTGCTGTTCGGCGGGAATCGCATGGAGCGCGAGCAGCGTCGGGACGATCCGAACCGCCTCGCCACTGCCGAGCTCGGAAGCGATGCGCAGAAGCCTGAGCTCACTGTCGGGATCGAGCCCGTAGCCGGACTTCACCTCAATCGTCGTGCAGCCGCCGCTCATCAGAGAGCGGAGCCGACGCCGACTCTGATCGAGCAGCTCCTCGTCAGAAGCCGCGGCCGTGCGCTTGACGGTCGAGGCAATGCCGCCGCCCGTTTCGGCGATCTGCTCATAGCTCGCGCCGGCGCGGCGCATGGCGTGCTCGTCGGCGCGCGTGCCTCCGAACACGAGGTGCGTGTGGCAGTCGATGAGACCGGGGGTGACCCATGCGCCGCCGAGCGCATCGACCCGACCGGCGCGAAAGCCCGCGAGCTCGGTGCGCTTGCCGACGCGAAGGATCTTGCCGTCGGCGATCGCGATCGCGCCGTTCTCGATCAGCCCGAGCGGATTGCCCGGGCTTTCCTCGAAGGTCGCAATATTGCAGTCGACGAGCAGCCGGTCCCACATGATTTGCCCTTAGGCGAGGCGGGTTGCTACGGCAAAGTCATGAGCAGCGTCTGGCCGAACCTTTCCGAGCTTCTGGTAGACGGCGACGCTGCGGTGCCGATCGGTCTGGTGGGGGCGCCGCTCGCCGCCGGGTCGGTTACGCCGGGCGCCTGCGACAAGGCGCCTGGGCTCCTCCGTCAGACACTCAAGCGGATTGGTCGGTACGACATCGAGATCGGCCGCTCGCTGTTCACGCCCGTGCGCGATCGCGGCGACGTCGAGCTCGCCGGCCTCACGATCGAGCAGGCGACGGCGCCGATCCGCGAGGCGGTCACGGCCAGCCTCAACGACCATGCACTGACCCTGCTCGCCGGCGGCAACAATGCAATCACCCGCCCCGCGGTGGCCGGGCTCGAAACGCCGCTAGGCAAGGTGGGGCTGATCACGCTCGACGCCCATTTCGACATGCGCGATCTCGACGAGGGCCTAAGCAACGGCAATCCCGTGCGCGCGCTGATGGAGGACGGCCTTCCGGGCAGGAACATCGCGCAGATCGGCCTCGCCAGTTTTGCCAATACGGAGAAGATGCACCGAGACGCGCATGCCGCGGGCAATCTCGTGATCAGCATCGAGCACGTACGGCGCGAGGGGATCGACGACGCGGTCGAAGCGGCGCTCAACCATCTCGCCCACGCCGAAGTGATCGTCGTCGATTGCGATATCGACGTGATCGATCGCGCGCAAATGCCAGGAGCACCGGGAGCGCGGCCGGGCGGCATGAATGTGCTCGATTTCTTTTCGGCGGTGCGCAGCCTCGCGGCCGATCAGCGCGTGCGAATCATCGATCTCACCGAATGGGACCCGTCGCTGGACTCGACGGACCTCAGCGCTTTGACCGCGGCCCGCTGGGTCGCGGAGTGCGTCGCTGGGTTCGAGGAGCGCCAGGCTTCCTTCCCGAGGTCTCGCGCTGCGGCGGATCGGCCGTCACCGTGACCTCCCGATGCTTGACCTTGCGCACATATTCCCATGGGATGCGCCGGCCGTGCTTCTTTGCGGTAAGTTTCTCGATGAAGCTGCCGGGGCCGCAGGTCAGAGCGACAATCCTTCCGCCGTCGCAATGCACCTCGTGGACGCGCCCGAGGACATCACCATCGAGCGTGCGTACCTTCGCATCCGTAAGGTCGCTGAGGCGCATCACAGGGCTCCCCATCTCGGAATGAATTGCCTGGCCCCGTCTTCAGTCAAATCGAGCTTCACCTCTTCCGCGGTGCAATTGAGGTGAACGGCGCTGGCGATGTTCTCCACTCGATCGAATGGCACGCGCGCGATCCGGCCTCCGGCGATCTTCCGCACCAGCGAAAATGCCCACCAGGGCAGCCGCCCCTCATAGGCGCCCGGACCGACGAGAACCGCCTTGACGCGCACCTGCTTGCCCGCGGCGCCTTCGAGCTCGACATCGTCGACGACGCCGCACCAGCGGCCATCCTTGTCGATCAGTGGAAGATCGAGCAGCTGGCTGACGAGCTTGATTGGAGAATCGCGCCTCATCCCTGGCCTCCTGATGTCAGCACATAGAGCGGGACTGCCGCGACCGCGCAGACGGTGACGATGACGAAGAAGATCCAGCCGAGAGTCTTCGCCAGCCACTTGTTTGCGTATTCGCGCATGTAGCTCTTGTCGTTGGCGAGAAGCATCAGCGGCAGGTACGAGAGCGGCAGCACGAGGATCGAAAAGACCACTGCATAGCCGACCAGGTTCATGACCTCGACGCCCGTCATCACGATCGCGAGCGCGAGCAGCATCATGACAATCCAGGCGATGGTGAACCGAGGCGCTTCCCAGGGCTTCTTGTGACGGCCCCAATCCCATCCGAAGAATTGGGAAACCGAGTAAGCGTTGGCCATACAGGTCTCGACTGCCGCTCCGGCGACAGCAAACAGCATTCCGAGTAGCGCGATCACCAGGCCCAGCTTGCCGAAAGGAATCGCGGTCTGCAGCGCAACGCTGCCGGGGATTTGCGGCGCGACGTTGTTCGGCGCGAACAGCAATGCTGCAAGCGCCAGGATCGCGATCGACAGAAGCGAGCCGAGCCCCATTCCGACGATGCTGGTGACTCGATTGGTGAGAAGGTCCTTGGGCTTCCATCCCTCCTCGATGCCGCCCGACGAATAGAAGAAGGCCTCGTAGGGGAACATCACCGCGCTGAAGATCGCGACGACGAAGTAGGAATAGTTGAGCAGCTCCTTGCTGCCAAGGCCGCGCGGCACCCGCGGAACGAAGCCGCCCGCGATCTTGTCCCATGGCGGATGGATCACGACGAGCGCGACGACGAAGACGACCATGAAGAGGCCGAGCAGACCGTAGGTCCGCTCGATCCACTTGAACGGCAGGATCCACATGGTGGCGATCAGCGCGAGGGTGCTGACCACGCACATCAGCAGGTACGGCTCGCCGGTCAGGTGATTGAGGATCATGCCAAGGCCGCCGATCTCTGCCGCCGTCGTCACCAACGTGCTGACGAAGGAGGCGATCAGCGTAATGAGGCCGAGCTTCAGCCCAAGCCGGTGGCGCATCAGGCTGAACAATGGCTGGTGAGCGACCGCCGCGACCCGGCCGCACATCTCGCCGTAGACGATGATCCCGATGGTCGAGATCGCGAAGGCCGAGATCAACGAATAACCGAACATCGAGCCGGCCTGGCCCGAGAAGACCAGCTGACTGATGTCGACGAAACCGCCGACCGCGGTCATGATCCCCAGGGTCAGCTCAATCGGATTCAAGACTGTCCTCGACCTGCTTGAGCTTGCTTGCGTGCGCCCTCAGCGCCGCGGGAGGGGCGTCGTCCGGCTCACGCAGCAGCGCGGCGATTTCCGATGCGTAATCGGACTTCGGCTGAGTGAGCGATTTCGCGTTCGTCTGCAGCTGCTGACGCACGTTTTCGCGCATCGTCTTAAGATAGGCGTCAGTGAGGCGGCCATGGCTCGCCTGTTCATTGACCAGCGCCCATTCGGCCGCGAGCGACCGCGCCGAGCTGATGTATTGCAAATCCGCCTGTGGCCCTTTCGAGCAGCCCGCGAGGAGCAGCAACAGCAGCAGCGGCCGACGCAACATGGGTGCAAGAACCGTTCCGTGGGCGGACCGTTCCGCTTACGTATCGGCGGCGATCCTTCGGCCCTTTTCGGACACGGCGCGGAAGGTGATAGAGAAGCGCAGGTCGTTGCCCGGGACGATGCTGTGCTCCCAATCCCACCGTGCCTCCTCGGACAGCAGATAAGCGGAGCGCGGCGCGACATTGAGGTTGGCACGATCAAAGCCACCGGGACGCCGGCGACGGAAGCGCAGCGTCGCCGGCGCGGCAAGCGAGAAACCGACGACGCCGTCGAACACGTCTCGGTCCTTGTGCCAGCCGATTCCCGCGCCTGGGTCGTAACGAGCGAGCAGCACGTGGACGAAATCGTCGGCGGCGAGCCCGGCGAAGAGCGCGGCCGTTTCACGCAGAGGCAGCAGCCAGCCCGGGATCGGTTCCGCGGGCGCGAAGCTCGCATCGTCGAAGTCGTAGCGCCAGCCGAAGCTCTTGGTCTTGCGGTTGCCAAGCCAGCCGTGGAAACGAAAGGGCGACAGGTCCGTCGCGAGCAACCGCTCGATCAGCTGCTCCTCCTCGCTCGGGCCGATCACCTCGTCATCATATTTGAGGCCGGCGATGAGCGGCGCATCGAACAGCATGCTCATGTGCCGAACAGCTCCTTGAGCTCCGACGGGCGGAGCTCCGGCGCCAGCTGCTCGTACGTGCATTGCTTCGGGTCCTTGTCGGGACGCCAGCGCACGAAGCCGGTGCCGTGGCGAAAGCGGCGGCCGGTGATCTGGTCGTAGCGCACCTCGACCACCAGCACGGGCTTGAGCGGCTCCCAAGCCATTGACCGTTCCGTGTTCCAGCGGCTCGGCCCGCCGGGCGCACTGCCGGTGAAGCCGGGCGGCTGGATCAGGGCCTGAAGGTCCTCGGTAAGCCGCGGCCGCTCACTGGCCGGAATCGCTGATGTGAAACCGACGTGGTTGAGCAGACCCTGGTCGTCGTAGAGCCCGAGCAGGAGCGACCCTACGACCTTCTTCTTTTCGGCGTAGCGGAAGCCGCCGACGACACAGTCGGCGGTGCGCTGCTGCTTGACCTTGATCATCGCCCGCTCGCCCGATCGGTATTCAAGATTGCTGCGCTTCGCGATCACTCCATCGAGCGCGCCGCCGCTACGTTCGAGCCAGCGGACGGCGGTCGCGCGGTTGTGGGTCACGGGTGACAATTGCAAACCGGCGACGTGGTTCTTCGCGTAGAATTTCTCGAGCGTCACGCGGCGCTTCTCGAGCGGCTCACGCGTAAGGTCCTTTCCGCCGAGCTCGAGGATGTCGAACAGCATCAGTTCGGCCGGATGTTCGGCCGCGAGCTTGCGGACGCGGCTTTCCGCCGGGTGCAGGCGAAGCTGGAGCGCGTCGAAGGAGAGCGCGTCACCGACGGGGATGATGAGCTCGCCATCGATCAGGAACTGACGCTCTTTCAACCCTTCGAGCA